>VERM01000146.1 GCA_018882645.1 Ferruginibacter sp. | reverse complement strand
GTTTTCTTTGGCACCTACAACTACACCTGGCCAATTTTTTTCTACAATAAAAGCATTGATACCTCTGCTGCCTTTACTAACATCAGTTTGCGCAATCACAAGATATACGCTGGCGCTGTTGCCGTTGGTTATCCAGTTCTTTGTGCCATTTAGCAAATAATGGTCACCTTTATCTTCTGCAGTTGTTTTCTGAGAAGTCGCATCGCTTCCGGCTTCTGGTTCACTGAGCAGAAATGCGCCGATGTACAATTCTCCGTCTTTTTTACCCTGTGCAAGAGGAGTCAGGTATTTTTGTTTTTGTTCTTCATTGCAATATTCCTGTAAGCCATAGCAAACCAGACTGTTGTTTACGCTCATACAAACACTAACACTGGCATCGACCTTGCTGATTTCTTCCATGGCCAATACGTAGCTGATGGTATCCATTCCGCTACCGCCGTATTCAGGTTTGACCATCATACCCATAAAGCCGAGATCGGCCAATTTTTCAATTTGTTCTTTTGGAAACTCTTGTTTTTCATCACGATCAATGACTCCGGGCAAGCATTCGTTTTGTGCAAAATCCCTGGCAGCTTTTTGAATCATCAGATGTTCTTCAGAAAGTTGAAATTGCATAGTAGATTTTATTTTGGCGCAAAAATAGGGCATGTTGGATAAGTAATGAAATATAAATGACATTTCATCCGGCAATAAAGAATAAAATATGCTCTCTTGAAAAGCACAAATAAGATATAAGTATATATTTGTGGGGTAAAACCTCTGAATTGAGCGCATCTAATCAAAATTTCAAGCTTCAGCGAAACATCGCCATACTATCTGTACTACTACTGTTTATCAAAATACTTGCCTGGTTTATTACCAATTCGGTATCCATACTTACAGATGCTTTGGAAAGTGTTGTAAATGTGGTGGCAGGATTTCTGGGCTTGTATAGTCTTTACGTTTCAGCCAAACCGAAGGATTCCGACCATCCCTATGGTCACGGAAAAGTTGAGTTTATTTCAGCAGCTATAGAAGGAACACTCATTGCCATTGCAGGCGTACTGATCATTTATGAGGCCATTCTGAATCTTCAGGAACCACATGAGATCAAAAAGCTCGACTATGGGATTTATTTGATTGGCGTTTCTGCGCTGATCAACTATGTAGCCGGAATCATCTGTGTAAGAACCGGTAAACAAAATAACTCTTTGGCATTGATAGCAAGCGGCAGGCATTTAAAGACAGACACCTACACCACTGCGGGTATAGTCCTTGGACTTGTTTTATTGCACATCACCAAACTGACGTGGATTGACAGCGTTGTCGCCATTTTCTTCTCAATTGTCATTCTTATAACCGGATATAGAATCATAAGGACTTCAGTGGCAGGAATAATGGATGAGGTAGACAATGAACTACTGAAAAAATTGGTTGAAGTGCTGAATAATAACAGGAGAGAGAACTGGATTGATCTGCATAATTTACGCATCATCAAATATGGCCCAACTTTACACATGGATTGTCATCTTACGGTTCCCTGGTATCTTAACGTACATGAAGCACACAGGGAGATTGACGCACTATCCGGTCTTGTCAGGGAGCATTTTGGCGAATCGGTTGAGTTGTTTGTTCATTCAGATGGATGTTTGGATTTTTCCTGTGCCATCTGCGATAAAAGAGATTGTCAGGTCCGAAAATATTCATTTGAGAAAAAGATAGAGTGGACAATCGAGAATATATCAAGAGATAATAAACATAACGTATCCCTGACGGCCTAGGGTTCAGCGTCAAACGAAAATCGTTCAATGTTTATCGCAAACCTTCCACATTAAATGCTTTCTTGTTCTTAATTTGTTCTTTTGTTTTCTCAATCAAGAACCCTTAAGCTTTTTTCGATTATGCCGACTGCGTCTGTAATCTCATCTTTCTGAATAGTCAGGGGGGGAGCAAATCTGATTTTATCTCCGTGTGTAGGTTTGGCTAGTAGTCCGTTTTCTTTCAGTTCCATACAAAGTTCCCAGGCGGCATTCGGATGATCATGTTTAATAACAATGGCATTGAGCAAACCACGCCCACGTATAACTGAAATATGGGGTGAGTTAATTTTTTTTAATTCGCACCTGAATAATTGCCCCATTATCTCTGCATTTTCGGCCATATGTTCTTCCTTCAAAACCTGCAGAGCAGCCATTGCAACATTACATGCCAAAGGATTACCTCCATACGTACTGCCGTGTTCGCCCGGCTTTATGGTGAGCATGATTTCATCATCAGCCAACACAGCACTGACAGGCATAGTTCCCCCACTCAGGGCTTTCCCTAAAACCAAAATATCGGGCCTTGCATTTTCATGATCACAGGCCAGCATTTTTCCTGTTCTTGCCAATCCGGTTTGGATTTCATCTGCAATCATTAGTACATTATAATCACTGCACAATTTTCTGATGCCGGATATATATCCTTCATCAGGGACCACAACACCTGCTTCGCCTTGTATGGGTTCAAACATGAATGCAGCAATATTTTTATCCTGAAATTTTTTTTCTAGAGCAATCAAATCATTGTATGGAACTATTTCGAATCCCGGCATAAAAGGACCAAAATTTGTATAGCTGGACGGATCGGTAGAGGATGAGATGGCTGCCATCGTTCTTCCCCAAAAATTCCCTTCGGCAAATACAATTTTTGCCTTATTGGCTTCAATGCCTTTAACCGTATATCCCCATCTGCGGGCAAGCTTTATGGCAGTCTCACCGGCTTCCACGCCTGTATTCATAGGGAGCACTTTATCATAGCCAAAAAATTCAGTGATATACTTTTCGTATTCGCCCAATAGATTATTGTGAAAAGCTCTTGAGGTAAGTGTAAGCGACTCCGCCTGTGCTTTTAATGCAGCGATGATCTTTGGATGGCAATGCCCCTGATTTACCGCAGAGTACCCACTCAGAAAGTCATAATATTTTTTATCATCCACATCCCAAACAAATACACCATTACCTTTTTTCAGTACCACAGGAATCGGATGGTAATTGTGCGCGCCATATCTTTCCTCGAGTTCAAGATGATAATTAGTTGCGGCAGACGTATTTGTCAGAGTATGCATGAGCGTTAAAAATTTATAAGTAAAAAAAGTAAATAGTAAAAAAGAAAACAGGGTATAAAGAAAAGAACACTCCTCTGGAGTGAATGTCAATTAACCTCGATGATTGAGTAGGTCAAGGTTATTTTTCAAGAAAAGAGGTATGGCGTTAATCGTTTCGATAAGTAAAGGTAAATAATTAAACCCATTTTAAAAAGTAGGTATTTGGAAATGATAAATCGGGATGATTTTTTTTATCAAAAATTCCATAAATAGTACTTCCGCTTCCGCTCATCAGTGCAAAAATTGCTCCGGCTTCGTATAGCCTAGATTTGATTTCTTGTAAAACCGGATGTTTCTGGAATACGGGCTTTTCAAAATCATTGACGATAAGATTTTTCCATTGCTCAATGGGCTTTGATATAGACTCCAAAAGATCGCAATAGGATTCTTTTAATTCAAGAGATTTGAAAGCATCCGCTGTACTGACATGAATGCCGGGGTTAACGACAATTATCTTGTACGGAGAAAGGCTGAGGTTTATCTGTTTCATCAATTCACCTCTCCCTTCAGCGATAGAGGGTTTATTCAGGATGAAAAACGGACAATCGCTTCCTAACGTTAATGCATATTCGCAAAGTTTTTCGGAAGACAATTGCAGATTGAACTTATCATTCAGCATCTGTAAAGAAAAAGCGGCGTCGGCGGAGCCGCCGCCCATGCCTGCTCCCATGGGGATGTATTTATGTAAATGTATTCTGACAGAAGGAAGTGAGGGAAAATCTTTTTTCAGTAATTGATATGCCTTGATGCATAGATTATCTTCCGCTTTACCATCTACATTCAGTCCGGATGAAGTAAACTGAACCTGTTTATTTGAATCTTCGGCAGTAATGATTTCCAGTACATCTTTAATGTTTATGGGATAAAATACAGTTTGAAGATCATGATACCCGTCTTTTCGTTTTCCTTTTATCTGCAGTCCAATATTGATTTTGGCATTGGGGAAAGATACCATGAATGGGATTTCAATTGGTTGTGATAAAAAAGTAAATGCAGGTGTTTATGCGGTGCCCCTTCTTTTCAGTTCATCTCTTATGGCAATGGCTTTGATATAATCTTCATTTTCCAATACCTCATTGAGAAATTCATTCAAGTCATCTGTACTCATCGACTTGAGGTCTTCTTTTTCGCCATCACTCGAAGTAATGCTTGGGGAGCCGGATATCGCTGGTTTTTCCCCTTCTCTTACTATGCCGCTTTCTTCAAGAATGTTCTCATATGTGTAGATGGGGCAGCCAAATCTTACGGCAAGTGCGAGTGCATCAGATGTACGGGAATCAATTTCAAAGTCCTCATTGGCAGAGCTGCAAATCAGTGTGGCATGAAACACGCCTTCGTTTACATAATTGATGAGTACTTCATTGAGATCGACATTAAGTGCCAGCATGAAATTTTTCATGAGATCATGGGTAAGCGGTCTGTCTGGAGCCATTCTCTCCAGCGCCACAGCAATGGCTTGCGCCTCAAAGCCACCAATGACTATTGGCAATCTGCGAAGCCCGTCAACTTCACCAAGTACTACAGCGTAGGAATGTGTCTGGGTTATACTGTGAGATAATGCTACAATTTCAAGTTCTACCTTTTTCGTCGACGTAAAAAAACGCTTACCCTACCTTTTTGAACGGATAACTGATCCGTGAAGTTAAAACAATTTTATAAAAAAATCCGATGTTAAAACAATGTTGGAGCGTCACGC
>VERM01000145.1 GCA_018882645.1 Ferruginibacter sp. | reverse complement strand
ACCGATACGGATGGAATGAAATGCCCTATCTCGATCAGGGAGAGTTTTACTGCGAATTCGGAAATTTTGAAGTCTCAATCACATTACCGAAAACATATAAGGTAGCCGCAACAGGAACTTTACAATCCGAAGAAAAAAATGACACAACAAAAACACTTCTTTATAAAGAATCCAATATCCATGACTTTGCCTGGTTTGCCGATAAAAACTTTCAGGTCAAGCACGATACGATTCAACTGAAAAATAAGACTGTTGACGCATACGTATATTACTATAAAGAAAATGAAAAAAAATGGCAGAACAGCCTCGAATATGTCAAATCAGCCATCACTACAAAAAGCAATTGGCTGGGAGAATACCCATATTCCATTGTAACTGTAGTTGAAAAACCGGTAAAAGAAAGCAACGGCATGGAGTACCCCACCATCACTTTGATAACTACGCCAAACAATAATAAAGAACTTGATTTAATCATCAATCATGAAGTCGGGCACAATTGGTTTTATGGCATTCTGGCAAGCAATGAAAGAAAACATCCTTGGATGGATGAAGGAATGAATAATTACTATGACAATCGATATCTTGAATTAAAAAAAAGTATGAAGAATACGACTGATGACAGTATGCCTTCTTTTTTGCCAAAATTATTACCTGCGGATTTTAATAAGACTATCCTCAATTCACTCATTGCTCAAAAAAAAGACCAACCTATAAACACCCCTTCCGAAAATTTTACCGAAATGAATTACTCATTGATTTCGTACGATAAAACTGCTCAATGGCTTCAATTACTCGAACATAAAATAGGGCCTTCTTCGTTTGATACGCTGATGCGCAGATACTACGAAAAATGGAAATTCAAACATCCTTATCCTGAAGACTTTAAAAATATTGTCGATGAAGTCACAGGAAATAATAACGAGGAACTCTTTTCTCTGCTTGATAAAAAAGGAAGTCTATTGCCAAAAGAAAAAAAATCATTTAAAATAGTTCCATTTATCAGCTTATACAATACTGAAAAAACGAACTATCTTTTTGTTGCACCTTCATTTGGTTACAATCAATATGACAAAGGCATGTTGGGTATTTCCCTACACAATTACACACTACCAGCCAGAAGATTTCAATATTTCCTGAGTCCACTATATGCTGTAGGCTCAAAAAAATTAAAAGGCTTGGGCAGTATTTCATACAGTATATTTCCGGGTGAAAGCGGTCAAAAAATAGAATTAACGCTTGCCGGGGCTGCATTTACAGCCGATAAATTTACAGACCCGAGTGGCAAAGAGAATCTTCTTGAGTTTACCAAGATTGTCCCTTCTGTTAAGTATGTATTGGCAAACAAAAATCCAAGAAGCGCAGTTACAAAATACATTCAATGGAAAACCTTTCTGATCAGTGAAAAAAGTCTCAATTTTTACAGAGACCCTCTTACCAATGAGGATATTATAACCTACCCAACAAGCAAAAGATATCTGAATCAACTCCGATTCGTTATTGAAAATAACCGCTTATTGTATCCATACAAAGCTATTTTTGAAGCACAGCAAAGCAATCAGTTTATGCGGCTGAATTTTACAACTGATTATTTCTTCAATTATCCAAAATCAGGGGGACTTTCCATGCGTGTTTTTGCCGGCAAGTTTTTATATACCGGAACAAAAACAATAAGCAGTCAATTTGCTACAGACCGTTATCATCTCAATATGAGTGGCGCAAATGGATATGAGGATTATACTTACAGCAATTATTTTATAGGGAGAAATGAGTTTCAGGGAGCCCTGAGTCAGCAGATGATGATCAGAGACGGAGGATTCAAAGTAAGGACAGATTTGCTGAGTTCCAAGATTGGAAAAACAGACAGCTGGCTGACTGCGGTGAATCTAACCTCTACCATTCCCGACAAATTCAACCCTTTGTCTTTACTACCCATCAAGCTACCCTTAAAATTATTCGCTGACATCGGAACTTATGGAGACGTCTGGAAAAGCAACGCTACCGAAACCAAATTTCTCTATGATGCAGGCATCCAATTATCTCTGGTTGAAAATACGGTAAACATTTATTTTCCCTTACTTTACAGTAAGGTCTATGCAGACTATTTCAACTCAACCATCACCGGAAATAAATTTATAAAAAACATTTCTTTCAGTATTGACATTCAAAATTTCTCACTGAAAAAATTAATACCTGAAATACCATTATAAATTGACCATCCTATACCTTTCTCATAAAAACATCGATAAGGAAAAATGGGATTCCTGCATCCACCGTTCTCAAAACGGATTGATTTATGCTGAGTATGACTATCTGGAGAATATGGCGAATCATTGGGATGCACTGGTGTTGAATGATTTCGAAGCTGTAATGCCGCTGACCTGGAGAAAGAAATTAGGCATTAAATATCTTTATCAACCTTCATTCTTTCAACAAGGCGGCATTTTTAGCACAATAAAAATCACTCCATCAATTACAAACCTATTCATAGAAGCGGCAGTTCAGAAATTCAAATTTGCCGAAATAACGCTCAATTACAACAACCCGCTTCACCCAAAACAAAAACCATATGTTTTCACTCAAAGAAACAATTACGTCCTCGATCTTAAACAAGAGTATAACAATATTTACAAAAAATATAAACCGGATGTAAAGGAAAGTCTGAGAAGACTGAAGAAATTCAATCTTCAATACATTGAATCCTATGACTATCTTGAAACCATAACTCTTTATAAGAAGCTATATCAGAAAAGGCTTCCTTCATTTTCAGAAAAAGATTATGATCAGTTTCAAAAATTATGTTCCATTTATTTCAAACAAAATAGAATAATCATAAGAAAAGTCATTCATAAAGAGAGCAGAGAGGTTCTTGCCGTTGCACTTTTACTAAAAGACAGCAAGAGATTATACAATATAGTTTCCTGTATTTTGAATCAGGGAAAAAAAATGCTGGCAAACTATTTTCTTTACGATTGTATCATTCAGGAATTTTCTGGTGAAGATATGTTGTTTGATTTTGAAGGATCGGACAATAAGGGTATTGCATACTTTTATGAAAAATTCACACAAACCAACCAGTCTTATCCTTTCCTAAAATTCAATCTTCTGCCTGCTCCGATAAGGCTGTTAAAATCTTAGCTCTCCTTTGTCAATAACAATATTTTTTCGTTCGGTTGTATCGCATGGATATAATAAGCAGAAAGATTTTCATAAGGATGAATCTCAACTTTAAATCCTACATTTTTTAACCTTATCAAATAATCATTGAATGCATAAACCCTGACATGGTCCTTCTGCCCGTACAACTCGGATTGCATTTGAGGATTATTGATACCCGGAGACTCAATGGTTTGTTCAATCATTTCGGAATAGGGCACCTGCAATATGGCTCTGCCTCCCGGCTTAAGTACCCTTAATATTTCCTGCATGGCTTTCCTGTCGTCAGGGATATGTTCTAAAATGTGATTGGCAATAATCAAACCAAAAGTGTCATTATTAAATTCGAGATTCAGTGCATTCTGACGAATAACATTTTTATCAACAGACTTATAAAATCCTGGAAATAAATCAACAGTTGTAACCCTTGATCTGGATTTTAAAAAATTATAAATATTTTTTTCCGGAGAAAAATGTAAAACATCCAAATCATCAAGAGAAATAAAATCTTTTATAAAAGCTATCAATAGCCTTTCTCTTGCAGTTGACAGGCAATAAGGGCAAATGACATTTTCTCCATAACCGGCTATAATCTTGAATTTTTCTATAGCTCCGGCATTTTCAGCCAAAGGATAATCGTCTACAAATTCAACATAAGAGGAAGAACAAACATTACACAGGTAACCTCTTCCCTTATGCTTCTTATACTGAATACGATACTTTAGTTTGAGCAAATTATTTATTCCATTTCTATAGGCACGCTGTAATGGATGATATACTTGAAGATATTGAAGACTATTTTTTATTCGTTCTTTCAAAACTCAGCGATTAAAAGTAGAATCATCATTCCCCATCAGGAATTCGGCAATTGCCAAATCGACGGGATGTGTAATTTTAATATTGCTTTCCTCTCCTTCAACAAGATGTATCATTAAACCAAATGCCTCTGCAACTGATGCTTCATCGGTAAATATTTCACTATAAGGCTGATTAAACGCAGGAATCAAATCTTTGGCGAAAAAAACCTGAGGAGTTTGTATCAATCTGACTATACTGCGATCAATAGAATGATTCTTAGTATCATCAGCGATTCTTATGCTGTCTTTTGAACAAACAGCCGGTACAGCAGAACCTTTTTCCATCGCAGCATCATGACATCTTCGGATAAGCTTTGGCGTTACCATACAACGAACTGCATCATGAACAAAGACGATACTCTCAGGATCAGTCAACTTCAAACCATTTTTAACCGAATCGAAACGCGAATCACCTCCGATTGTGCACTGAATTTGAGCATCAGGAAAATATTGACCAGCAATTCCCTTCCCCTCTTCAATATGTCGCTCGGGAAGAACAAGAATGATATTCAAATCCTGAAACGCTTCCAAAAAAGATTTGATGGTCTGATACAGCACCGGCTTCCCTTTCAACAGCATAAACTGTTTGGGTGTGTCAGATTTCATTCTACTACCCGATCCCCCGGCTACAATTACAGCATATTTTTTCATCTGAAAAAAGAATAAAATTTAAATCGTCAAAGCAGTGCCTTACATTCAGCAATACGTGAACAACATACTAAGTCAGATTATTGACTTTACAGTCGAAATGGAAACCGATGGTAAGAACATTAATGTATTCATTTGTTATGATGACGCAAAGTGGCCACTAGAGCTG
>VERM01000003.1 GCA_018882645.1 Ferruginibacter sp. | reverse complement strand
GTTCTGACAAACTAAGTTGCTGCCATACATTCCATTTGTAGCACTCACATTGGAGTTTCTCCAGGGTTGCAATGTAGTGGTATCAAAAACATATACCTGAAGATTGTTGTATCCGATAGGATTATAGAATTCAATACAGCCGTACAATTCAAGCTGATCAAAATCCAGATTGACATTTATTTTGTCGTAATTGAAATAAGGATATAACCCTGTCCGGATGATCAGATTGCGCGGACGCTTTGTGAAGGCAAATTTGCGCTCGGAGTTGATACCCATGTTTTCAAAATCAGACTTGAGATACTGATAGTAGTGCGACTGGTTAAAGCCGGGTGAGCTTTGAGAAAGGTACACAAATGAATACCCGTTCCAGATGGTCGGCTGACTGTTGTTGGGAAGCATGGCTACTCTCCAGTAATACACCGTACTGTCTTTGAAGCTGATTCCCGCAGGCTTAAACTCAACGATACCGCCTACTCCGGATGTATTGTACGTTTTTTTAAACGGAGAATTGAACAGTTCAGTTGTATCCATCTCCATCACATATTGCCTGGTGACGCTCACCGGATTGGCGGTACTGGCAGTGAAGGTTATGTTTTGCTTATTTACGATGGAATAATTATACGGATATGCAGGTCGCAATTCATCTTCGAAAATGTAAAAATCTTTTGTTACGGAATTATTGTTTTCAAAAGACTCGTCTATTTTGTTAGTGTAGTCGAGCTCTACCATGAGTTTATTGAGTCCCTTGTCCGTATTCGGCACTATCGGAACGATGAGCTCAATCGAATCGTTGTTTCGGATACAGGAAATTTGTTTGTCGTACAGTACTTTCACCACATCATTTGGAAGTTTTCTTTTCACCGAAACCCTTATAGAATCTCCTACGGCCTTTCCGATGTTTTGCATTTTAATGTTGACCTTAAAGCTGTTGTCTGCAACCGTAATGATGTTGGGAGATAATTTAACCTGTGCATCTTCAATCACAAAATCAGGTTTGGCGAAATAGTTGATTTTGATGGCCGGATCTCCGTGCAGGTTGATTTCTTCGGCATGTATGCGTCTGAAAAAATCAAGATTGGGATTGGCACCGCCGATATCCTGAATCACTTTTTTCATTTGCTTTCCAATCGTACTGCCATACATGGTTTTGGTAAAGCTATTGTAAAGTGAAGTGTTGTAAAAATTCAAGAATGGTGGTATGCCAAAATGAGAGTCAGCAAGAAACCCTATGCTGCCTCTTTTGTGAGCAAGCACATATTTTTCAGAAAGTGTAAGATTTCCGTTTAAACGAAGTGGATCAAAAATGTAAAAATTACCTGCGCTGCATCCGCTCACGTTGAAGAAAGGATATTTGCCGGGGTTGTTGTACAATTCGGGATTACTGAGATTGAATTCGAAGGTATTTGCAGAGGAATGACCAAAGTATCCGATGAAGCCCAGTCCTTCCTGAAACAACTCTTCAATGCGCTGGCTGTTGAGCTGCTGTACAGCTCCGGTAGATGTTTTGGTAAATGTTTCCACCTTGGCTCCCATTGAGGTATCTATCGCAATATTCGTGTAGCCGTTCATATAAGCTTTGAATGTTGAATTCTCACTGTCGTCTTTACCGCCCGCAACATGAAGAAAATTCTTCATCCAGGCCTGCTCACCAACAGACGAACGAGGGATGCTCTGCAGCGCTTCGTATTCTTTAATCTTTTCCAGGTATTCATCAATTTCTTTTCCATTGACTGCGGCCAGTCTGCCTATGGGTACAGTAGGCAATGCCTGTCCGGGTTCTGCGGTTAATAATATATCTGATGCCGGCCATCCAAATGTTGTTACAAAATTCAGTTTGTCGGAAAGCGGATTCGACTCGTTGGGTCTTTGGTCAATATAGCTCACACCCCGTCCCAGTATAAACACATATTCAGGCTTTACAGCAAATTGATTGTTTGCATACAGAATAAAATCTCTGACAGCTCCTGGATGATGTTTGATTCCGAATGAGAACTGATCTGTAAGTTCATTGATGTCGTAAACAAAGGCGTTATAAGATCCTCCCGAAGCAGAGCTTCTGTACTTCTTGTACTCATCCACATAATTGACTCCATTGCCATCATCAAATAATGCAGGATGTGAAATGATCAGATAATTCCCCTGATTGGAAGTCTGCGCATAATTGACAAAACTTTTTATTTCGATAGATTCGATATTCCTGATATTTTGCTGGCTCATTAAAATAAATTCACGGGCGCTTGATGAGGGCGGCAAGACAAACTTGACCTTTCCAGGCGTTGAAGCGATTTCTCCGAGATACCTGTTGCCGCTTGTTTTGTCATATAAAATGGGTGCCGCGGAACCATAATTAAAATTATCGATAACAAGATAGTTGCCGGATGCATTGGCATCCAGATTGAATTCGAAAGATTGGGCTCCGGAAAAATTAAATGTGGAAGGGTAAGTAATACCCATGTTCGATACCACTACCCTATCAAATTCGATGTTTGATGTTCCGGTTTCAGACAACTTGAGATTATCGCTCTGAATCAGAGATAGCGGAAGATTGCTTAATGTTAAACGACGGTATTCGAAATTGGGTATTGATGTCTGTGTGCCGTAAGGAGCTGCTGTTATTTCAGTATCGAAAACTTTAATTTTGAGTTTTCTTGAGTTGGGGGCGCAGCCGGCTGCATTTATTTTGACAGAAAAAGTATTTACAGGTCCGGAGGTATAAAGATTCAGATTTTTAAACTCTCTAATAAGATCACAACAAGGATAAATATCGGTACTAGACCAACCCTCTGCGGGATCATACGCAGATGAATATACATATTCTCCTACCGCCTTGGCCTCTCCTCTGTTGATTTGTGTATTGTAATAGTAATCTATGGTTCTCATAAAATAGGCATCAGGAGAATTATTGCTGGGAGCCGAATTGTTTATGGGCTTATATCTTAAATTGTTTCCTGTGGGGTTGATTGTTAGAAAATAAGCAACGGTGTCTGTCTCCAGACTGTATTTGTCGGCAAGCTGAAAATCGGGTTTACGATACAGTTGCAAATCAGGCTTCCCGTCATTCATCAGTCCAAAAAATTCAATATAATCATTTGCACCCAGCGGACCGGAGGTAACGGAAGTGTATATACGAACTTCTTTCCCGTTTCTCCACAATTGAAAATGAGCGGCATCTGTATTGGATATTCCTGCTGCCTGTAATGAAGAACGGGGAATGCGACACAGCAGATCTTCGGCGAGCCTGAACTTGTAATATGTTTTATTATAATCAATCCAGCTGTTGTTTAGCTGCGCATTGGCTGAAAAAAAGAAAATCATCAGCAATCCAAAACAAAGCTGTTTCAAATATGCAGAACCAAAAAAATTTTTAGATGAATACATCGTTACGGATTCTTTTTACGTTTAATAAAATTGAATCGAAGAGAAAAAACGTGCGAATACAATGGATTATTCTGGTTAGCCAGATTGGAAAATGCGTAATCCAGCACCACGTTTTTTATCTTAAAACCTGCACCCAGTGATGGCTGATAAATCCAAACTTTTTTTTGATTGAGTGTATCTCCGTCGGCCAGTGCTTTTTGGAAATTATTGATGCCAAGCCGAACAAAAAATACGTCTTTGATTACAGTCTCCAAACCAATACGGGGGTCTACACTGATGGGATTGGAACTGATGACGGTGTTTCTTTTTCCGTCGAAAGTAAGATCGAGATTCGCCTCTGCAAGTAATTTTACAGATTTACTGATTTTGAAATCATATCCACCGCCCAGTATGAGCCTGGGCGAAGTCATTTCAGTTGACTTTACAGGAATCGCATTATTGGTTAGATATAAAGCCTCCTTTTCGCGCTCGGTAAAATTAAATGACCATGCATTGAATGTGGTGGTCAGGTCTCTTGCCACAATGCCGAGATGCCATCTGTCTTTATGCAACTGCACACCTGCATCCACACCAAATCCCCAGGCCGAGGCGAATTTTCCAACTTTTCGGTAAATAATTTTCGCATTGGCACCGAAGGTAATCAGGCTGTTATTCGACTGTTTGTAGTTTTGAGCATAGGAAAAAAGAAACGCATAATCCGCAGAAGAAAACGTTTGAATATTATTGTAATTCAAACTCCCATCGGGCTCTACAAGGAATAATGTATTGGGGATGTCATCAACCGCGAATCTTAAAACGGAAAAACCAAGTGTTCGTTTGTTGTTTTCTACAGGAATTGCGACTGAAGCATAATCATATTTGGCGATACCGGCAAAATAATCGGCATGCATAATGGATATGTTGGGATGGTCTTTCACGGCAGCCAGACCGGCAGGATTCCAATATCCTGCTGTAGCATCGTTTACAGAGGCAATCTGAGCATTCCCCATTGCCATGGCTCTGGCACCTGCACCGATGTTTAAAAATTCATTGGAATACTTTCTGAACTGCGAAAATGACTTCGCAGGTATCAGAAAAAATATTAGTGAAAAGCGCAAAAGATTCATGACCACAGTTTGGATATACCTGAAGACAAATATAACACTAATATATTTTTAAAGAAAGGGTTTTAACACCTAAACCGGCGTTTTTTAACGAATAAACTATACATTCTTGAATCACTTCAACCCCTTAAGCCTATTCAATAAAAATTCCGATAGTTGACAATTTATTATTTTTACAGTGTTTAAAACATTCATTAATTAAAACTCATGTCAGATTTCATCAACGAATTGAAATGGAGGGGAATGATTCAGGATATTATTCCTGGAACGGAGGAGCTGCTAGAAAAAGAAATTACCACTGCATATATCGGATTTGATCCTACGGCGGACAGTCTGCATATCGGCAGTCTAGTTCCAATTTTACTGTTAGTGCATTTGCAAAAAGCCGGACATAAACCCATCGCACTGGTTGGCGGTGCAACCGGCCTTGTAGGCGACCCATCTGGTAAAAGCGAAGAGAGAAATCTGCTCTCTGAGGATGTGCTTAATCATAACATCGCCTGTGTAAAAAGACAGCTAGAAAAATACCTCAACTTCGATCCTGCCTTACCCAATGCAGCAGAAATGGTAAACAATGCAGATTGGTTTAAAGGCATCAGCTTTCTCGAGTTTATCAGAGACACTGGCAAACACATCACTGTAAATTACATGATGGCAAAGGATAGCGTGAAAAAACGACTGGAGGGTGAAAATGGAATGTCATTCACCGAATTCACCTATCAGCTGGTTCAGGGTTATGATTTCTATTGGTTGTTTAAAAATAAAAATTGTAAACTTCAAATGGGCGGCAGTGATCAGTGGGGAAATATTGTTACCGGCACCGAACTCATTCGAAGAAAATCAGGAGGCGAAGCATTTGCTTTTACATGCCCATTGATAAAAAAATCAGATGGTGGAAAATTTGGGAAAACGGAAAAGGGAAATATCTGGTTGGATCCGCAAAAAACAAGTCCCTATCAATTTTATCAGTTCTGGCTGAATGCATCCGATGAAGATGCGGCCGGATGGATTAAAATTTTCACATTCATCAGTAAAGAAGAGATTGAACAAATCATACAGCAGCACCAGGCAGATCCTTCACAGCGTTTGTTGCAGAAAAGACTGGCAGAAGCAGTGACTATATTTGTGCATGGCCGCGACGAATATGATAAGGCAATTGAAACCACTCAAAAACTTTTCTCCAATCAAAAAGCTCCGGCAGAAAGCTTAAGCATAGAAGACCTCGAGTCCGTTGAAGGAATTGTAAAATCTGTTTACCCTTTGGAAAAAATTCAGCAAGCAACGGATGTACTTGTTTTTTTAACAGAGACAGGAATTTTCGAAAGCAAGGGAGCTGCAAGAAAAATGTTGCAAAACGGTGGCATCAGTATCAACCGGACAAAACTAACCGATGTACAGATGGCTGTAAATCCAAGCCATTTGCTGCATGGCAAGTATATCCTGATTCAGGTAGGGAAAAAGAATTACTACCTGGTTTCAGCGGAATAGCACCTTCAAAAATCATTTGGAACATCTTTTTACAATTCTTATTTTTGCACTCCCGATAAATTTGGGAAAATGATTGGGTTATGGTGTAACGGTAGCACTACAGATTTTGATTCTGTCTGTCTAGGTTCGAATCCTAGTAACCCAACAACAAAAAATCCGCAGTTTGCGGATTTTTTGCTTTTAAGAGGTTTAAGTCGCCTTCGGCTGGTTTAATAGGTTTAGGAAAATAAAAACTCCAACCCAATAAACAACGTCTGGCACCCCAAGGTTTTTTATTTTGAGGAAAGAAATTTAAGGCTCTATTGAATGATTAAATTGGTCGGCAGTACCAACTCCTTGCTTTCTGCTACTATGAACTTTGCACCGGAAGATACAGTGTATTGAATATCTAAATTACAACGACCGTTAGCCTGTGGAGTTATAATCACATGATTATTGGCCGGCAATGGATTGGGCGGAACGGTGCCACATTCCCAATTGGAAGCAACAGAAAAATTCCCATCGCCTGTAAAGCGATACACATTGTCGATCAAACCATCACAGTCATCATCAATCCTATTACCACAAATTTCCTGAGCACCGGGAACACAGCCGGCAATTTCTGCATACTTAATGTTGTCAATGGCATCGCTATTTAGTAGTGAGGAAGAGAGGTTTAAATAAACACCTTGATACGCACAGGCATTTTGGGCATATGTATCATCCACTCCGGATCCACGCTCGGTAGTGGATGATGAGCCGTTTGCATTTAGATTATCGACAAAAATCTTCCATGTATTGACATCTCTTGTCACCCTAACTTTGAAAGCATTCGGGCTGCTGCCTCTAAAATAACTGATGATGGTACGGGCAACAACCCCATTATCCATTCTGCGAAGAGATACGTTGTAGCTAGAGTGATCATATACTACATAATAACCGGATGCAGACCCCGGATCCGGACTGGCACTGGTCATAAAAAAGAAATACGCATCAAACTGACCGGGGGTTGTACTCTCCGGATCAAATTCAAATTCCCAGGCATTACAAACCTTATTGAAGGCGGTAGAAAGTCTGTTGTTGCTGTTTGTTGTAATTAACGACTTGGTTCTTTTGCCAAAATATTCATGTCCTCCATAAGTTGTGGCAACTATAAAACTCCCATCGAATATTTTCCAACCTGCCAGGCTTTTCACTGAATCTGCAGTAACTGTACCGTTATCAAAATCATCCAAAACAACAAAAGTCTGGGCTTCGGATATAACCGAAAAAAATAGAAAGCCAGCGATGAGAAAAGTCTTTCTGAAGGCGGATAAAATTGTGACAATCATAATTGTGAAATGATTTCTTTTAAAGACGCAAAATTATAAAAAAACCAAACATGTTCACCTTTTATTTGAGAACTTCTTCAATTATATTACCCAAACATCCACTCGGCATCTGAATGTTCAGTAAAGCGGCCAGTGTGGGTGCAATATCCGCCATATGAACTTCACGGTATAATTTACCGGGATTGATTTTCCAGCCATACCATAATAAAGGAATATGCGCATCATAAGGATTCCAAATCCCATGTGTGGTTCCCGTCTTTTCCCCGTCAAAAAAATTAGAGGTCATGATTACCTGAATATCACCACTTCTTCGGGGAAGTATGCTGTTTTCCAGCCGACGTTTTATTTCGTAAGGTAAATTTACCACTTGGGTTTTAGACAACTCAAACGCGTGGAGCATATACTCTTTTTTCAGTAAGAATCCGACAATATACTCCTTCACAGAAGAAGAGTTTGAGGAAACACCCGATATATTTTCGTCTATGTATAACTGTGAGTTTTCCATTTTTAAAATCATTTTTTTAACTCCAAAACGATTTTCAAGAGAATCATTCAATTCCTTTACGAGACTTTTAGCACTGATACTTCCCGCAGGTATATTGTTTTCATTTAGAAAACCGGGAGCATGTGCAACTCCATGATCGGCAGATAGAAAAAACAGATAATTATCCTTTCCCAACTGGGCATCTAAAAAATTTAAAAAATCAGCCAGATCTCTGTCAAGGCGTATATAATTGTCCTGCGCCTCTACTGAATTAGGCCCAAATACATGACCAATATAGTCAGGCGAAGAGAGACTTACTGCAAGAAAATCTGTAGCTCCATTTTTTCCCAATTTTTCATTCACAAGAGACGCCTTTGCAAAATTCAGCGTATAAGCATTTCCAAACGGAGTGAATCTCAAAGCCTTATATTTTT
Organism: Ferruginibacter sp.; assembly: GCA_018882645.1. GTDB lineage: Bacteria > Bacteroidota > Bacteroidia > Chitinophagales > Chitinophagaceae > Ferruginibacter. The sequence goes on along the minus strand of VERM01000003.1, from coordinate 12,283 downwards.
CATCCTTAATCAAATCCAGCCTGTGCGGAAAAGTATCCGATTTTTCTCCGGGAATAGCCCCCTCATATGAAACATGATCTTTTGAGCTCATGGTATATTGATCCATTGGCAAAAGCGTATTCCATGGTTGAGTAAAAAAACTGTCCGGCCTTTGTCTTAGATTAAAATCATTGACCCAATTCGGCAATGCCTTCATGTAATAAGTACTGCTGATCCATCCACCTATAGATTCATCATACCAGTATGCCGCATTGGCGCTATGTCCCGCAGGCAGGATTGCACCACGATCTTTCAGCGAAATACCAATAACTCTGCTTTTGAAATTACTAGCCAACCGAAGTTCATCGGTAATGGTTCCTGCCAGCATATTTCTCGGACTCATCTTACCTGCGGCGGAATTGCTGCCAACTGCATTTACTGTACTGTCATCAGTACAGTAAATATTCTTACCTGTTTTTTTATCAAACCAGTTGTTGCCCACAATGCCATGAATGGAAGGAAAACTTCCGGTATATATTCCCGTATGTCCCACAGCGGTGTATGTAGGTAAATGAGTAATCAATGTGTTTTCACAACTATAACCTTCATTTAATAATCTTTTGAAACCTTCATCACTGTATTGGTCTTTATAACGATACAAATAGTCCCAACGCATTTGATCAATCACCAAACCTACAATCAGCTTCGGCCTTTCACTTGCCTGTTTTTTTTTAACCGCCCTTTTCTGCGCAAAAGCATCATCAGAAAAAAGAATTACGGCAATCATGAAAAAAAGTGACAGTGATTTTTTCATAAAAAATTATTTATACAAATATACACTTCGTTCAACTGTTTTCATGACAAAAAGCAGAATTGATTTAACCGTTTGTCTATACCAAAAATGTAATTTTGTCACACAAAAATACAATACATGGACATATTTGAAAGACTCGCGAAAGACAGCGGTCCCATCGGGCAGCATATGGACAGAGCCCATGGTTATTTTGCTTTTCCAAAACTGGAAGGAGAACTTGGTCCACGCATGAAATTCAGAGGAAAGGATGTAATTGTATGGAGCCTTAACAATTATCTCGGCTTGGTTAATCATCCTGAAGTCAGAAAGATTGATGCCGAAGCGGCTGCAAAATATGGCATGGGCAATCCCATGGGCGCGAGAATGATGAGCGGCAACACAGAGAAACATGAGGCACTTGAAAAAGTGATCAGTGAATTTGTTGGAAGAGAAGATACAATGCTGTTGAATTTCGGTTATCAGGGTATCATGAGCTGCATAGATGCACTGGTCAACCGCCGGGATGTCATTGTTTATGATGCGGAATCGCATGCATGTATTGTAGATGGTATTCGTTTGCATATGGGATATAGGTACGCTTTCAAACACAATGATATTTCTGATTGCGAAAAACAACTGCAGCGTGCAAAAGAAATGGCAAACAAAAATGGCGGTGGCATATTATTGATTACTGAGGGCGTTTTTGGCATGGATGGGGAGCAAGGCATCTTAAAAGAAATTGTGGCTCTCAAGAAAAAATACACATTCAGAATATTAATAGATGATGCTCATGGTTTTGGTTATATGGGTCCAACAGGTGCCGGTGCAGATGAAGCGCAGGGGTGTCAATCGGATATCGACTTGTATTTCAGCACATTTGTAAAAAGTATGGGCAGTATTGGTGCATTCATCAGCGGCCCAAAATCCGTGATTAATTACCTGCGTTACAATACCCGCTCACAGATTTTTGCCAAAAGCCTGCCCATGATTGTTGTTGAAGGAATGCTGAAAAGAATGGAGATGGTGAAGCAGATGCCGGAACTGAGAAAGAAATTGTGGGATAATGTACATAGGCTGCAAAATGGATTGAGAGAGAGAGGTTTTGATATTGGCAACACAAACTCTCCCGTTACACCTGTTTATATGAAGGGAGATGTGGCGGAAGCAGCGCAAATGGTTAAAGACCTCAGAGAAAACCATTATATTTTCTGTAGTATTGTGGTATATCCTGTCATACCAAAGGGTGAAATTATTTACAGGCTAATTCCCACCGCCGCTCACAGTTCTGAAGATATCGATCTCACGCTGAATGCATTTGAGCAAACAAAAAAGAAACTCGATAATGGCTCATATAAGACAACCCAAATCCCAAATATGGCATAAGGGATTTAATCTGATTTAAACTGTCGAAAATAAATTACAAGTGCAAAACCTTTTACATCCGATATTTGTTAGACTTTTATAGCTAAAACTGAAAAGGCATGCAAAAAATAGTAGTAGCCATCACAGGAGCCAGCGGTTCAATTTATGCAAAATTATTATTGTCGAAATTATTGCAAATTAAAGATCAGATTGATGAGCTTTCCCTCCTGATGACTGCCAATGCGAAAGAAGTATGGCGCACTGAACTGGATGATGATAGTTATAATGACTTGCCCATAAAATACTACAATCAACAGGATTTTCATGCCCCTTTTGCCTCTGGTTCGGGCAAATACAATACCATGATCATCATTCCTTGTAGTATGGGTACATTGGGAAGAATAGCAGCCGGCATTTCAAATGATCTGATAACCAGGGCTGCTGATGTAATTCTAAAAGAAAGAAGAAAATTAATTTGTGTAGCCAGAGACACGCCTTATAACCTCATTCATATCAAAAGCATGGAAACAATAACCCTCGCGGGAGGCATCATTTGTCCGGCTACTCCTTCATTTTACAGCAAACCAAAAACAATAGAAGATGTAGCCGCTACTGTAGTGGACAGAGTAATAGACCTTGCTGGACTAGACATAAAGACCTACAGATGGGGAGACAATTAATTTTTGAGAAACTTGAAAATAGCCAACCTTATCTTAAATCCACCACTTCCACGCCCGGATATTTTTTCTCGTCAAAAACAAAAGATGCATCTGTGATAGAGGCGTCTGTCTTGATATTGTTTATGCTGTAAGTGAAACGAGTGCCCGTCTTTTCGAAGATTTTGGTAGTATAAATAGTAGCATTCTCTACATAAATCAAAACTTTATGGAAGGGTCTTGTCTTGTCAATTGGGGTGAGTTCAATTTCCTTAAGTGTTTTTCCTCCCTCTTTTACATCACCATTGAGTTTATACAAAAAGTCTTTGTCATAAAAATTGGTAAACAATTTTTGCGGTGTAATGCTATTAGAAGAGGGGTCTATTTTGTTTACGGTAACTTCATTAGAGGATTTGTCGTAAGACCATACAGCTGAGCCGTCCGAGTAGATATCCTGACCGTTAATTTTGATGAGATACTTGGTTCCTTTCATAGATACCGATCCTGATTTGGATCCCAATGACTTTCCGGACCCATTTTCAATTTTCAATGAAAATTTAGCCTGAACCGTTTTAAAGGCCTTGAACTTTGCACTTACTGCATCCAAAATCTTTTTGGCTTCAGCATCATTTTTACCCGAAGCCCCCTGAGCCATGGACAAAAATGGTAATGAAATGAGGGTGACAACAAGGAAAATGGATAGTAATTTCTTCATTTTTTTAAAATTTGGAGCAAAGATAGTTATATGAATTGTTTAATGATTTATAAATATGGACTTGATTTTGTATAAAAAGTTAAAAAATTGAAAACTCAATTTATATCTGATCTCAAACAAATAAAAACAAATAAAGATATCTGTCACAATAAAATAGCAAGCCATGCAGTAAATTTGCTTCATGGCTAAAACAGGCGGTGAAACTCCATTAATGCAACAACACAATGCAATCAAGGCAAAATACCCTGATGCCATATTACTGTTCAGAGTAGGTGATTTTTACGAAACTTTTGGAGATGACGCCATAAAAACATCAGGGGTTCTGGGTATTACCCTCACCAAAAGGAATAATGGAAATGCGGCTTCACTGGAACTGGCAGGATTTCCACACCATGCACTCGATACCTATCTGCATAAACTGGTTAAAGCCGGTTACAGAGTTGCCATCTGCGATCAATTGGAAGACCCAAAAGCAGTAAAAGGAATTGTGAAAAGAGGTGTGACCGAACTCGTTACGCCCGGCGTTGCCATCAATGATAAACTACTTGAACACAACAGTAATAATTTTCTGGCAGCCCTCCATTTTGAAGAACATCAAATCGGTATTGCTTTTTTAGATATCTCAACCGGAGAGTTTTTTGTTGCCGAAGGTGACAAAGACTACACCGATAAATTATTACAAAGTCTTCAGCCGGCAGAAGTCATCTTTCAAAGAAACAAACTGAAATTTTTCAAAGAAAATTTTGGAAACAGTTTTTTTACCTACACACTGGATGAATGGATTTTCGCTGAATCTTATGCTTCTGAAAATCTGCTGAAACATTTTGGCACGCATAGCCTGAAAGGTTTTGGTGTAGATGGCATGACTTCCGGCATCATCGCATCAGGAGCAGTGCTCCATTACTTAAAAGACACGGAGCATCCTCATCTGCAACACATCACCTCACTGCAACGCATCAACCGGCAAGAACATTTATGGATGGATCGCTTCACCATCAGAAATCTGGAGCTACTACCCATAAACGATTACGGAGATTCTCTATTCAAGACCATCAACAACACCGTCTCTCCTATGGGTGCTCGTTTGATGAAACGCTGGATGCTGATGCCTCTGAATGATATCATTCGAATCAACGAAAGATTGAATACCGTTGAATTTCTTACACAGCAATATGAATCAAAAAACAATATTGCACAACACATCAAACAGGCTGGTGACATTGAAAGACTTGCTGCTAAAGTGCCTTTAAAAAAAATAAACCCGAGGGAAGTTTTACAAATTGCCAAAGGCCTGATGCAATGCATCGCCGTCAAAGAAATCTGCTCCCATTCAGAAAATGAATACATGAAGAGACTGGGAGATGCCATCAATCCCTGCCATTATATTCTCGATAAAATCACCCGTGAAATCAATGAAAACCCTCCTGCTTTGGCAAACAAAGGAGGCCTGATTGCATCAGGCATTCATGAAGAACTCGATGAACTGAGAAACATAGCCAGCGGCGGAAAAAATTATCTTACCGAATTGCAACAGAAAGAGTCTGTCAATACCGGCATCTCTTCTCTGAAAATTGGATTCAATAATGTGTTCGGTTATTATCTTGAAGTTACCAACATCCATAAAAATAAAGTTCCTGAAACCTGGATCAGAAAACAAACACTGGCCAACGCCGAAAGATACATCACTCCTGAATTGAAAGTGTATGAAGAAAAAATAATGGGCGCGGAAGATAAAATCAATCAGATTGAACAAATGATTTTTCAGGAGCTGCTGAATGAACTGCAGGACTACATCGCACCACTTCAATCCAACGGACAAGTAATGGCAGTTTTGGATTGCCTATGCTGCTTTGCAAACAATACCATACAATTCAACTACAAAAGACCAACTGTTCATGAAGGCAAAGAACTGGAACTGAAAGAAAGCAGACATCCCGTTATTGAAAGAAATCTCCCGACCGGCGAGTCTTATATCAGCAATGATATTTCACTGGACGAGTCTACAACTCAAATCATCATTCTCACCGGCCCCAATATGAGTGGCAAAAGCGCCGTTCTCAGACAAACGGCACTCATTACTTTAATGGCTCACATGGGAAGCTTTGTGCCAGCAGCCTCCGCTAAAATTCCTTTGACCGATAAAATTTTTACACGAGTTGGCGCATCTGACAATCTCAGCGGAGGAGAAAGCACATTCATGGTTGAAATGAATGAAACCGCAAGCATCATCAATAACCTCACCTCTAGAAGTCTGATTCTTCTTGATGAAATCGGGAGAGGAACTTCTACTTACGACGGCATCTCCATTGCCTGGAGCATTGCCGAGTACCTCCACAATTCACCGCACACACCAAAAACTCTTTTTGCCACTCACTATCACGAACTCAACGAACTCGAAAATAAATTTGAAAGAGTAAAGAATTTCCATATCACCAACAAAGAAGTTGGCAATAAAGTAATTTTTCTACGCAAACTCGCTGCAGGCGGCAGTACACACAGCTTTGGCATTCATGTGGCCCGTATGGCAGGCATGCCTGTTACGCTGATCAACCGAGCCAATGAAGTACTCAAACAACTCGAAGAAAGCAGAGACAGCCAAAAACAAAATGGAACAAATACAGAAAACAGTCTGAAAAATTTACAAGGCCCAAAAATGCAGTTGAGCATCTTTGACACGCACTCAGTTCTTTTTGAAGAAATCAGAAATATGCTGGAGCCCATTGACATCAACAGGCTCACACCCGTGGAAGCTCTTTTAAAATTGCAGGAGATTAAAAATAAACTCAAATAAAAGTATAACTCATTTTAATTGGCTGTACATCTACATACAATGAGCTCTTTAAGGATCTTTTTTTTCAAGAGATGTTTACATTTTTTTTTATACCTCATACTTACTCTGTTTGTTTTACAAGGCAAAGCACAGGAATGCACGGAACTCGGACAAAATCCTTCAACGGCTTTCCCGGTTTGCGGATCATCTGTTTTTGTGCAAAACTCAGTACCCATTTGCGGAAACAGAGCCATAATTTCTGCATGCAACACAGGAGTAACTTACCTGGATAAAAATCCATATTGGTATAAATTCAGATGTTATACACCGGGCACTTTGGGATTTGTGATCACTCCGCTGGATTTGAATGATGATTATGACTGGCAACTGTTTGATATAACCAACAGAAACCCTGAAAATATTTATACCGATATCTCCATGTTTGTGGCCTGCAATTGGAGCGGAGAAACAGGACGAACGGGTGCTTCATCCGCCGGAGTAACGCTGGTGAATTGCGACGGAGGCGGAGTGCCGATATTCAGCTCCATGCCCATATTGATTCAGGATCATGAATATCTTTTACTGGTCAGCCATTTTACTAACTCCCAAAGCGGATACTCATTGTCGTTTGAAGGCGGCACAGCAGGAATCATCGATCCAAAGGAACCGCACCTGACGAACGCTTATTCCTATTGCTCCGGTAATACCATCACTGTAGCATTGAATAAAAAAATGAAATGTAATTCTCTTGATGCCAACGGAACCGAATTCAAAATAGACCCGCCACTGGCAAGAATCACCAAAGCCATTGGCAAAGATTGTAATGCAGGATTTGACAGTGATACAATCCTCATCACGCTCGACAAAAACCTTCCCCCCGGCAACTACAAACTGAGCATAGGCAAAGGTACCGACGGCAATACTTTGCTGGATAACTGCGACAGATCAATCCCTTTGGGTGATGAAATATCATGGACTGTAAACAGCACAGATGCACCCGCTTTAACAGTCATCAGGAAAGACAACTGCTCACCCAAAATGCTGGAACTCCAATTGAGCAAGTCGATTCTCTGCAGTTCATTGGACTTCAATGGATCTGAGTTTACGATCACCGGCAACTATCCTGTAAACATCGGCAACATTACTACCAATTGTTCAGGCGGACTTGCTTCAATCATAAAAATTGAACTCAGCAGACCTCTACAGAAAAAATCAAATTTCGAGCTGATCATTCAAAAAGGAACAGACGGCAATACATTGTTGGATGACTGCGGACAGGAAATTCCGGCTGGCAGCAAGCTTTCGTTCTCTGTCGCCGATACGGTAAATGCTGATTTTCAGTTTACGCTTTCCGAAGGTTGTAAAGAAGATGTGGTCAATTATACTCATAATGGCAATAATGAAGTGAATATATGGAAATGGAATTTCAATGACCAGCCTTCAAGCAACCTTCAAAATCCGTCAATCCAATATCAAACAACCGGCATCAAACAAACCGAACTGATTGTTTCTAACGGCAACTGTTCAGATACAGTTAAAAAAAACATTTACGAAAGGAAATTATTAAAAGCGAAGTTTGGCACCACTAATGTGGTTTGTCCTGGCGATAATACTGTCTTTACAGACCAAAGCGAAGGCGAAAATATCATCAACTGGTTTTGGGATTTCGGGAATGGACAGACGAGTTTCAGCAAAACCCCACCTGAGCAGGTTTATACCATTTCAACATCCGATTATTCTGTACCGGTAAAACTTATTATTACCAATAACAAAGGCTGTAAAGACACTGCAACAGTCAATCTTTCGGTAATCGCCAACTGTTATATTGCTGTCCCTTCCGCCTTCACTCCAAACAATGATGGGCTAAACGATTATCTCTATCCATTAAATGCTTACAGAGCAAAGAACCTTCGTTTCAGTGTGTACAACAGATTCGGACAGCGGGTTTTCTATACGGAAGACTGGACAAAAAAATGGAATGGGAAAATAAAAGGGGAGCCCGCTGATGCTGGCGCATACGTGTGGCTGCTGCATTATATTGATGACAAGAACAAAACAATAGACATCAAAGGCACTTCCATACTCATTCGCTGACCAACAGTACCGCCTATATAGAACAATAACCGTTTTATTTTCATTCTTTTTGTAAAGAAAAATTACATCAACAATTCCTTAAGTTTGCACAAATTTATTTCATGCAACAACAATCTGTTTATTACAGCGAGTACCTTCAACTGAATAAAATAATAGAGGCGCAGCAACTGGAGAGTGAAAAAGATGGCAACACACCGGCACACGATGAGATGCTCTTTATTGTAATCCATCAGGCTTATGAACTATGGTTTAAACAAATCCTTTTTGAGATAGATTCAGTGCTGGAAATAATGAAGAAACCATCCATAAACGACAACTCTTCTGACCTTCAGCTCATCGTACACCGCCTAGAAAGAGTCGTTACCATTTTCAGGATTTTGGTTCAACAAATTGACATTCTTGAAACCATGACTCCGCTGGATTTTCTGGACTTCAGAGATATGCTGCGTCCGGCTTCAGGATTTCAGAGCACACAATTCAAAATCATTGAAGCCAAATTAGGTCTTAAGTTCGATCAAAGACACGGACAGGATTATTACTTATCGCAGTTAAAAAACAATGACATAAATAAAATCAAACAAAGCGAAGAAGGACCATCTTTACTTGAACTCGTAAACAAATGGCTGGAAAGAATGCCCTTCCTTGATGATGCAGATTATTGGAAAAACTACACCACACATACGGAATTAAAAAACGTACATCCTTTCTGGGCTGATTACGCATACAAATACGATCAAAGCCTTTCTGAATCTGAAAAAAACAACAGTGTCTATTTCAAAAATATTTTTTTAGAAGAAGACGTATCTGCAGAAAGATCTCTGAGTTCGGCCGCTTGCCGTTCCGCTCTATTTATCAAATTATACAGAGGATACCCCTTATTAGAACTGCCATTTCAAATGTTGAATACACTGATTGAAATTGACAATCAAATGGGCAACTGGCGCTACCGACATATTAATATGGTAAAAAGAATGATTGGGAGCAGAGTGGGAACAGGAGGCAGCACCGGAGCAGGATACCTTCAGGGAGCGATGGACAAGCATTATATTTTCAGAGAAATTTCACAACTCAATAGTTTTCTGATTGACAGAAAAAAATTGCCTGTTTTGCCAATGGCATTGTCAGAAAAACTGGGATATCATTTCTAATTACAGCAGTTCTTTCAGTTTATTGACAGTATAATCAATCTCCTCCCGGGTGTTGTATTTGCTGAAACTGAACCTAACCGTTACGTTATTGGAATTTTCCTGCATGGCTTTGATGACATGACTTACTTCTTCCACACCAGATGCACATGCGCTACCGCCACTGACACAAATATTATTGATGTCGAGATTGAAAAGCAACATTTCTGATTTTTCTGATGCTGGAAAGCTTGCACTCAGCACAGTATATAAACTTTCCCCAAAAACATCTCCATTGAATTCAACTTGCGGCATATTTTTTTTCAACGCATCGTGCATATAAAACTTGAGTGATCTTATATACTCGCTGTCTGAATGATAAGAAGATTCGGCGAGTTCAAGCGCCTTGGCAAATCCAACAATTCCATATACATTTTCAGTTCCGGCCCTCATATTGCGCTCCTGCCCTCCTCCAAAAATAAAAGGTCTGATACTGGCATTTTCATTGATATATAATAAACCTATGCCTTTAGGCCCGTGAAATTTATGTGCGGCACCGGTAATAAAATGTACAGGCGTTTCACGAAGATGAAATGGAAAATGTCCAACTGTCTGTACTGTATCGCTATGAAACAATGCATTGTATTTTTCACACAGCGCACCAACCTTATGCATATCGAGCTTATTGCCGATTTCATTGTTGGCATGCATTAAAGAAACGATTTTTTTCTGATCGTTTGCCATTAACAATTCCTCGAGATGCGCCAGATCAATATGTCCATTGGGGAGCAACTTCACATATTGAACCGTTGCCATACCGGAGTTGACGATATGCTTAATAGTATGTCACACTGCATGGTGTTCGATTGGAGAAGTGATGATATAAGTACAACCCAAATCCCTGACCGATGAGAAGATGGCTGTATTGTTGCTTTCCGTTCCTCCGCTGGTAAAAAAAATTTCAGAAGGTTTCGCATTTAATATTCTGGCAACCGATATGCGCGCTGACTCTACCGCTAATTTGGTTTCCCTTCCATAAGAATAAATGGAAGAAGGATTTCCGAATTGATCGGTCAGATAAGGCATCATTGCATCCAGCACCTCAGGATCCAAAGCAGTAGTGGCAGCATTATCGAAATAAATTCGATTCATAAAAAAGAAGTGGAATTATATTGCCTCCTGAATATCCTTGATCATCCGCATGGCAATGTTGTCTGCGGTTGTCTCAAAATTACTTTCAGCATAAATACGAATGATTGGCTCGGTATTACTTGTGCGAAGATGAACCCAGTCGTTTTCAAATTCAATTTTTAGCCCATCTTCAGTATTCACCGGATTGGACTTATATTTCTTTTTGATTTTTTCAAAAACAACATTGACATCAATATTATTTTCCAGAGTTATTTTATTTTTGCTAATAAAATAATCCGGATAGGTATTTCTGAGCTGCTTGATGGTTTTTTTGGACTTGGCAAGATGAGACAAAAACAGCGCTATCCCGATTAAAGCATCTCTTCCATAATGTAAGTCAGGAACAATAATACCGCCATTCCCCTCTCCTCCTATAATGGCATTATTTTCTTTCATTTTTCTTACCACATTTACCTCTCCTACTGCACTTGAAAAATATTGTCCGCCATGCTTAAGGGTTATATCTTTCAATGCCTTGGTTGATGACATGTTGCTGACGGTATTGCCGGGTTGAATACCAAGAACATAATCGGCTACAGCCACCAGGGTATATTCCTCTCCAAACATAGATCCGTCTTCACAAACAAAACAAAGTCGGTCAACATCCGGATCTACTGCAATACCAAGATCCGCTTTTTGAGAAACAACTTCGTTACATAATTCTTTCAGGTGTTCGGGAAGCGGTTCGGGGTTGTGTGCAAAGTGACCAAATTCTTTGTCATTTAATAAAATAAATTCAACACCTAAACCTTCCAATAAAGGAGGGATGGCGAGAGCCCCGGTGGAATTAATACAATCCACGACGACTTTAAATTTTCTGGAACGTATTTGCTGAATAGAAACCCGGGGATAAGCCAGTATTTCCGATACGTGATCTTGTATGTGTCTGTCATATTGTGAATATTTTCCAAGATCATCAATGCCGGCAAATTCAAGCGCTTTGTTTTCAATAAATGAAAGGATTTGTTCCCCGTAACATTATTGACTGGTTTGTATGATGTACCCATACCCTAGGGAATATCCCAGCGAAGCTGTAAAAATTCTCTTGGACTTTGTCTCAAAGGCAGAGGACATAGAGAAAAAAGATGCTATTCACGCCAGCTGGGTTCTTTCCGGCTATGCTCTAAACAAAATGTTTGGAGGTGGTCCAGCCATAATAGGGTCCAGGAAGCAAAAAACAACAAAGCTTCCTGTTAGCGACCTAAAGCGCAAAGAGTTTGTGGAACAGTTTATAAAAGCTAGATCGTACGGAACTTTGAAAAAGTTTGAAGAAGACAACCCAAGCTGCTGGCAGCACTTATATCAGCTTGCAAAGGTTTTAGCGGATGCCTGACGAAAGCTGCATGGAAATTGAATTGTTAATAGACGGTCAAATAGACTGCTTGGACAGTCGTTATGCTTTAAGATGGGAAGACAACCCGATAGGCGGTAAACCAATCCCTGTTTTGTACAAAAACGGAAAAAGAGTAACTAAGCGCTGGGAAATAAATTACAAGGGATACTCTGCAGAAGACCCTTACGGCGGTAACGCCAATACAGACTAATCTATTTCTGTAGCTACAAAAACCAAATACAATTAAGCAGGCTCACACCTGGAGG
>VERM01000144.1 GCA_018882645.1 Ferruginibacter sp. | reverse complement strand
GCTACCATCATGGACTTACTCACATCTATCAATCCTAAAGCCGTTTTATTTTTAGGAAAATGCGGAGGGCTAAAAAAAAGAAACAAAATCGGAGACTTGATACTGCCCATTGCAGCTATAAGAGGAGAAGGAACCAGTAATGATTATTTTCCACCGGAAGTACCTGCCCTACCGGCTTTTGCGCTGCAGAAAGCCATCTCCACAACCATCAGAGACTACGAATGTGATTACTGGACAGGCGTATGTTATACTACAAATCGAAGAGTTTGGGAACACGATGAAAACTTCAAAGATTACCTGCAAAAAGTAAGAGCCTATGCCATTGATATGGAAACCGCTACCATATTTACAGTGGGCTTTTACAATAAAATACCTACCGGAGCACTATTGCTGGTTAGCGACTCTCCTATGGTTCCGGAGGGCGTAAAAACAGAGGCGAGTGACAGTATTGTTACCGCCCAATTTGTTGAAAGGCATTTGAAAATAGGAATCGACTCTTTAAAACAACTCATTAATGACGGACTAACCGTAAGACACCTGAAGTTTTAGATATAAGAATATTGCACATAGTCATGACCAAAGTTCGCAATATTGATGACTATGATTTGTTTCCCAATGAATGGAGGATCTTAGTTTCGCGATCATCATCAAAAATTATAGATGTCTCCAACAAAGTCATTTATTATCCATCTGGTTAATGAAACAAAGTCTCTGCGCCTTTACATTTTTGCCGCCATTCTTGTCATCTTTTGCAGCTATTTTCTTTATAATCAACTGGACGTTACAAGCTTAATCCGGTTGGGTAATGAAAATGAATTTTTTGAATTGGCAACAGCAATTTGCTTTGTTACAGGCTCATTCATTTTTTTTCGCCTCTTTTCTATTCAAAAAAATATTTTTTTTATTCTCCTGGGAATTTGTCTTTTTTTAGGAGCAGGAGAAGAGTTGAGTTGGGGACAGCACTTATTTAATTTCAACACACCGAAACTCATTGAAGCAAACAATGTACAGAAAGAATTCAATATTCATAATCTTGAAATTTTCAATACTGACAAATTTGACAACTCCCGGAAAACAGGAACAGAAAGATTTCTTGAAATCAATTTCTTATTCAGACTTTTTTGTCTGACTTATGGGTTCCTTTTGCCTGTTTTAGTTTTTTATTTCAAGCCGATAAAAAAATTTACAGAAAAAGTAAAGCTCGATATTCCTCCGGCAACCATCGGAAGTTTATTTATTACAAACTGGTTGGTGTATAAACTTACACTTCTGTTAACAAAAAAAAATCACCCTATAGCCTATTACGAAACCTCAACAGAAATGTATGAATTCATTGCTTCTTTTATCTTTCTATTGTTGGGAATTTATTTTTATAGAAAAAATATTCCTGCCCGAAAAAAATCAGTTTTGTTATAGATGATAAAATGTGATTACCCAATGATCTCACCTACTCGAAGCAGAAGCAACAAAAAGAAGTATTTCAGCATGTCTGGTTACAGAGAGCTGATCTGAATCATTTCTCCTTATATATAAAGTACATTCAAATTTTAATATGATGCAGATTTGTTTAGGAGAAAACTCCAATCATCTTTAAAATTATCCTTTATTTAATCTTTGTTTTCCATAACTTTGCGTCCTCAAATCATGCCGTAACATGATAAGTGCCATTAAAAAATTCAATGGCTAACGCTTCCACAAGAGCCTTATCTTTTCCGGCACGATTTCAATCGAATCATTCAATTAACTTATTCCAAATGAAATTATCACAATTCCGTTTTGACCTTCCTTTGAACCTTATCGCCCAGCATCCCACAAAAAAAAGAGAAGAAAGCCGCCTTATGGTCGTTCACCGAGATACCGGAAATATTGAGAATAAAACCTTCCGCGATATCATGGAGTATTTTGACGATAAAGACGTTTTCGTAGTGAATAATACAAAGGTTTTTCCCGCAAGAATGTATGGAAGAAAAGAAAAAACAGGCGCCAAAATCGAAGTATTTCTTTTGAGAGAGTTGAACAAAGCCAATAAATTATGGGATGTGATTGTGGATCCTGCCCGTAAAATCAGGGTTGGCAATAAATTGTATTTTGGTGAAAACGACGAGCTGGTAGCCGAAGTGATTGACAATACAACCAGCCGCGGAAGAACAATAAGATTCCTTTGGGAAAACAGTGAAGAGGAATTCAGGCAGATACTTGAGATCATGGGTGAAACTCCACTCCCAAAATATATCAAACGCAAACCCGAAGAGGAAGACAAAGAAAGATATCAGACTGTTTATGCAAAATACGAAGGCGCTGTTGCTGCTCCAACAGCGGGTCTGCACTTCAGTAAAGAACTGATTAAACGACTGGAAATACAAGGTATTAGATTTGCTGAAGTTACTTTACATACCGGATTGGGTACATTCCGTCCGATTGAAGTGGAGGATTTAAGCAAACACAAGATGGATGCAGAATACTACCGAATTGATGAAACAGCCTGTGCCATTGTAAACAAAGCAAGAGAAACCAATCGTCGGATTTGTTCCATCGGTACCACAACCATGAGGGCAATGGAAACTTCATATACCGCACAGAAGCTACTCAAACCTTCTGAGGGCTGGACCAATCATTTTATTCATCCGCCCTACAATTTCAATATAGCCGATGCCTTGGTCACCAATTTTCACTTGCCAAAGACCAGTCTGCTGATTATGGCATGCGCCTTTGCCGGATACGACCTGATGATGGAAGCATACAAAAAAGCGATCAAAGACAAGTACCGCTTTTTCAGTTACGGAGATGCGATGCTGATCATTTGACGGTTTAATACGTTTGGAACTCATTGAAACCATAAAAAAGGGGCCACGATAGAAATCACGGCCCGTATTAATCCAATATCCTATGAAAAACCAACACTATAACGCAGGCTTTTAATCTTTATTGCATTGCAACAGAATTATTTATAAAAAATTTTACTTTCATTGTCGTTTTCGGGAATAACACAAGCGTTGATAATCAACGAGTCTTACGATTTTAAAAAATAATCAATTTCGTACATTTGCAACGAAAGCATTAAACCAAACATTTACAATGGGAAGGATATTTGAAGTAAGAAAAAGTGCCATGTTTGCCCGTTGGGATAAGATGGCAAAAAACTTCACCCGCATCGGAAAAGAGATTGCAATTGCCGTAAAAAACGGAGGTCCCGATCCTGACAATAACCCGGCATTGCGTAGATGTTATATTAATGCAAAGGCCTGCAATATGCCCAAAGATCGTGTAGAGGCTGCCATCAAACGGGCATTGGGGAAAGACATTACCAACTATGATGAAATCGTATATGAAGGATATGCTCCGCATGGTGTGGCCATTATGGTTGAAACCGCTACTGACAATCCAACCCGCACAGTGGCCAACGTGAGAATGCATTTTACCAAAGGAGGAGGAACGCTGGGAACCAGTGGCAGTGTGGCTTTCACCTTCAACCGGATGGGAGAATTTAAAATAAAAAACAGCGGACAAAATACCGATGATCTCGAACTGGAGCTGATTGATTACGGACTGGAAGAAATCGGAGAAGACAGCGAAGGCAGTATCATTATCCGGACAGCATACAATGAATTTGGAAATATGAGTAAAGCACTAGAAGAAAAAGGAATTGAAGTATTAACTGCAGAACTCACAAGAATTCCGGTGAATACTGTAGAACTGAATGAAGAGCAAGGCCAGGAAGTACTGAAACTGGTTGATAAACTGGAACAGGACGATGACGTACAGAAAGTGTACCATAATCTAAAGTAAACACATTATCGCCCAAAATACTCAATTCCTTTTTGCATAAAACAATGGAAGCATGATTTTGTATCGAACGGCAATTGCCCTTATGCTGAATATGATTAAAATACAAATGATCTTGGATACATCAGCATTCAATGAAGTTTCTTTCAATAAAAAATAGATTCCTCCGCCGGCGAGACTTGCAACAGCATAGAGTTCTTTTCTGAAAACCAACGGCACATTGTTCAATAACACGTCTCTAATCACACCACCGAAGCAGGCAGTAATGGTACCGAGGGCCATACAAACACCAATGCTGAGATGCTGCTGTATAGCGAGTTCAATTCCGAGAATGGTGTAAAACCCTAAACCAAGCGCATCAAATAAAAACAAAGTCTTGGTCAGTTTCCTCACATATTTTTCAAAAAACATGGTGAGAAAAGAGGCACTCAATATGGCATAAATGGTAGTTAAGTTTCTAAGCCAGCCAACCGGTAGATTCCCAATCATGATATCCCTTAGCGTACCTCCGCCTATTGCCGTTACAAAGGAAATAATCAGCACGCCGAACGGATCCAATTTCTTCTCAATGGCAAAAAATGCACCTGATACAGCAAAAGAAAACAGTCCGAGAACTTCAATCAAATGAAGAAAGCTGTAGTGCATAAGCGTTTATTTTATTCGGCGATCATTTCTTTGACCACCCGAATGACATCTTCTGCGTTAGGCTTGGAAAAATAATCACCATCGCTGCCGTAGCCGGGGCGGTGAGCCTGTGCAGAAAGTGTTCTTGGAGCCACATCCAGCAACCGATATCCTTGCTGCTCCTCTATGACCTTATTGTACATATAAGCCGTGGCGCCACCCGGAACATCCTCGTCAATGAAAAGTATGCGGTTGGTCTTACGCAACGAAGAAACTATGATGTGATGAATATCAAAGGGCAATAAAGTTTGCACATCTACCACCTCACACGAAATGCCATGTTTTTCGAGACGCTCAGCCGCCTCCTGAACAATGCGCAGAGTAGAACCATAACTCACTAGTGTAATGTCATCGCCCGTTGTCACAATTTCGGGTATACCTAACGGTATAGTAT
>VERM01000473.1 GCA_018882645.1 Ferruginibacter sp. | reverse complement strand
GTTTTGTAACCCGATTAACATACCTGCAATTTTGGCTGCAAAGGTAATCAGTTCAGGGGCTTTATTGAATTCATTGTAATTTTAATCATGAAATACTTATGGATTGGGGCATTCTTAATTGCCCTTACTGGATGTAATTCCCATGCTGACCAATCGATAGAAAAGGGAACTTCCGTATCATTTGTTGCTACGGATAGCACTGCACCAATACCCGGGGCAATGACCCAATTACTCTCCGGCTATCTCCAGATGAAGTCCTTTTTCCCGGAAGTAACTGATACCCTCAAAGTAAAAATGTATGCCGAACAAATGATTCTATGGGCAGATAGTCTCAGCCGATTGTCGGGAACTATTCCGGCACCTTTGAGTGATAGCATGCAGATCATAACTATGGGTATTTCTGATGAGTTAAAAGGGCTGCTGGAGGAGAAGGATAAGCAGGGACTTTCATTATCGTTTCAGCTGACCGGCTTACAATTATATGATTTGTTACGCATAATGGCTTACAATGGCCGCAAGATCTATCTTTTTCAATCTTTGGCCGGGGGAGAAGGAGAGGCTTCCTGGCTCGACATAACACCTGTTTCATCCCACCCTTTCCGGGAATCCGGAGAACAGGTGAAAGCGGTAGATTCCATCTCCGTGACCGATGTTATTTTGAAATAACCAAAAACCACAGTAATGAATTCATCGTTTTTTATAATTCAGCTTAAAATCAGAATGAAGTAGTCCGGAAAAAATCAGCGCATGTAAGATCAAATACTGAAAATGTCAATTTGGCGAATTTTATTTGTAAATTAGATAGATGGCGGGAAAATCTCTATATGTAATAGCTTGTTGCAATGGTGCTGGAAAAACAACAGCCTCTTTTACTATTCTTCCCGAAATTTTAGATTGCCAGGAGTTTGTGAATGCTGATGAAATTGCTAGAGGTCTATCTCCTTTTTAGCCAGAAAATGTTTCATTAGAAGCTGGAAAAATTATGTTACATAGGATAAATGAATTGATGCATAAGGGAAAAAATTTTGCTTTCGAAACAACGCTCTCAACAATTAGTCATAAAGGGCGCATAAATTCTGCCAAGGCACTTGGCTATAATGTTACCCTGCTATTTTTCTGGCTCCAAAATACTGAATTAGCTAAAGAACGTGTAAAAATAAGAGTATTAGAA
>VERM01000143.1 GCA_018882645.1 Ferruginibacter sp. | reverse complement strand
GTTCAGGCTATGTTTATCATTAACATTATATGTCAGTGCGGCAGAGGGGAAACAGTCGATATACGATCTTTTAACCTTATCGTCCTCCCCTGAAGTACCGTCAGCTCTAGTCAACACCCCTTCGCTGTTTGTTTGTTCGGTTCTCAAGCCTGCCTGATAACTGAATTTTTCGTTTACAGATGCCTGATAGTTTACATAAGCCGCATTTACATTTTCATTATAGGTAAATTGATTGCTTCTGTCCAATTGCTTGATTGGATTACCGCCAGGGTCATCTGTGAAGAAATCGAATGTATTGTCGGTCTTAACCAGCGAAAATTTAGCTCCATAACCAATTTTGCCTTTAGCCAGTCTTTGTTCTATATCTACTTTGGCTGTATTGATATCAATATTGGTGGGAGTATTGTTTCTGTTGGTGATGTTGTACAACAACTGACTGTTCTGATCAAGATAATTATTGGGTTGATAGCTGGCCCCTGTACCTCTGAACAAACCATGATCGGCATCGAAATTGATCTCATTACCACTGGTATCTGTGTAACGATAGTTTAAATTGATATTGGCATTTCTTCGAGTAGATGGTACATCGTTGAGTGCCTGAAGCGTTTTGATGTATGCGCCGGTAGTTCGATAATAAATGGATGAATTGCTGGTACTTTTCCAATCCTCCTCGGAGTAATTGTACGTCGCCATGATACCGATGGTATTTCTGCTATCTATAAAATAATCAACACCCATTTTTGTATTGATAGCGTTATTATTATTGAGATTTTTACTGAGCTGATCGTAAATAGTGTCATTTTGTAATCGGTATAAATTCATATTACTATGAAACCAGCCCATAGAACCGCCCAGATTACCGAAAATATTTATTTTTTTATCCCGGTAATTCAAATTGATACCACCATTTCCTTTTGGTGTGACTCCCTGTGTAAAACCGGAGGTGATACTTCCATTTGTCCCAAATTTCTTATTCTTTTTCAAACGAATATTGATGATACCTGCATTACCACTTGCATCGTATTTAGCAGAGGGGTTGCCAATCATTTCAATGGCCTCCATATCGTTACTATTGATACTCTTCAGATAGGCAGTTAAATCTTTACCGTCTAATTGCAGCATTTTGCCATCGACATAAATCCTTACGCCAGTCTTCCCTTTCAAATTGATATTATCATTGTTATCAATCTGTACTCCCGGACTTTTGCGAAGCATTTCAAAGGCATCGCTTCCTGTGGCATTGATGCTGGATTCAACATTGAAAACTGTTTTGTCAACTTTTACTTCAATCACTGGTTTTTTGGAAACTATCACTACATCATTTAGTTTGGCTGATTGCTGTGTCAAAAAAAATGGAGGAATCTCATAACCATCAGAAGTATTGATTTGAATTTGGGAAGTGTATCTTGTTTCGTATCCAACAGCAGAAAAACCAATCAGATAGTTTCCAGGCTTGATGCCAAAAAACTCATAACGACCATTGATATCGGAAACGGCCAATTTTAACAATAAACTGTCGGATGACTGAAACAATTGAACGGATACCGACTGAAGAGGAGTCCCATTTATATCATTTACTTTGCCGATAATCTGTTTTGAAGTCTGTGCAAATGCTGTATTTCCAATAATATAAAAGACTACAGATAAAATTACCCTGAATATGTACATCATGCTTTGTTTCTGGCAAAGTTCATGTTAAAAAACAACAATTTGACAAAAATGGTATAAACCTTGTTGAGTTGAGGATAAACGGCAATGTCCTAAATTTACTTAAGAATTAAATATTTACTTTCACGTACAATGTAAAATGTGAAGATGAATCATTGGGTAAAACTTATTTATACTAATTTTACACATTGCACAAAACTGATATAAATGTCAAAAAAACACAACGGAATAAAGAGTAAGCGCTCGTTTTTAATATCCGGCAAAAGAATAAAATCACTTTTTTCCAAAACTAAAATTGGCAGATTCATCAATAGTTATGTCAACAAGCAAACCGGAAGAAAAGGCTCCTGTACTCCTGATGTGTGTGAAACTCTCGATGGTCAAAAGGGTGCTGCTTGTTGCAAATTGGGTTACCGATGTCCGGCATTATCTTCGAGTGACTCTTGCAAAGCTTACAAAATTCGACCCAGAAACTGCAGGGTATTTCCCAACAATGAGGATGATTTGAAACTTGTTAAAAACTGTGGTTATTATTTCTGATTTCATTTTTTCCACATGTTGAAAAAAAAATGAAATTTAATATTTAAATAATCAATACCCATTATATTTGCAAAAAAATAAAAAGATTATTATGAAAAAATTAAAACTACTTTCAATTGCAATGATTGCTTCTTCCTTAATGTTAGCCAGCTGCGGCGGAAATAAGGACAAAGAAATTGAAGCAAAAAGCCCCGCTGAATTACTAGAAGAGGCAAACAAGCTTTCCGCATCTTTACCACAAAGTTCAGAATCTTCAACCTCAACTTCTTCTTCTTCTTCTTCAAGCAGCGATATCAGTATCGATGAACTTAAAGATCTTAAAGGGAAAGACGCATTGGATGCATACAAATCAGCGGTGGAACAGTATGACGCTTTAATAAAAGAAAGTGGCAACTCTGATGCTGCAAAAACTTTGAAAAGCAAATTGGATCAATTGAAATCCATCTACAATAGCTCATTAGCGCCTTCTGAATTGAAAGCTTTAGGCAAATTGACTGAAGTAGCTCTTTCTTTAGAGAGTGGAAAAACTGTAGATCTTTCTCAGGCTTTGGGTGCATATGAGAGCGCAGTAAATGCGTTAGACAAACTTGAAAATGTGGAAGACGCTGCAAAAGTTATTAAAGGAGGGAAAGAAGTCCTTGATGCTGTAAATGAAATTAAAGATAATCCGAAAGGAGCGATTGAAAAATCAAAAGAACTTCTTAAATCTGTAAAAGACATTCCCGGAATGCCTTCTATGCCATAATCTACTTAAATAACATAGAGCTAAAAACCACAACCGAATGTCAGTTGTGGTTTTTAGTTTTATATCCGTTCCTAAAAAATAAAAAAACGTTTAGAGGGTTAGGAATTATAGGTGTTTAGGTTGAATGCAGATATATTTAATCTAAACTACTAAACAATTAAAATGTTAAAAAACCTAAAGTTAACTATTATGAAAAAAACACTTTTATTATTCTTGGCATCTGCTTTTTTTATTGTAGGCTGTAAAAAAAATGAACTCTCTGATGAAAATGAATTGCTGACCCAAAAAGCCATTACAAACTTTTCTGAAAATACTCCCGTTAGAAAATGTGCTTCTTATGAAGTGTTGCAACAACAATTAAAAGATGATCCGACACTTTCCGCACGTTTAAAAGCCATAGAAGATTTTACGGAAAAATATATCAATAGAAAACTTGAAGCAAGACTGGTAAATGGCGTATATGAAATTCCGGTAGTAGTAAATGTCCTCTACAATACTACGGCTCAAAACATCTCGCTTACCCAAATCAATTCCCAAATAGCGGCTCTGAATGCAGATTATTCGGCTTCGAACAGCGATTACGCCCTCACTCCTTCTATTTTTCAAAATGTCCAATCCGGCAACACCAACATACGTTTTGTGCTGGATGCAATAGTTAGAAAGTCAACAACTACCAAAAGCTTCAGTACCAATGATGCCATGAAAAAAAGCTCAACCGGAATCGCTCCTAGCAGTCCTACTACTAAGCTAAACATATGGTGTTGCAATTTGAGCAACGGCATATTGGGTTATGCGCAGTTTCCTGGTGGCGCCTCCTCCACTGACGGCGTTGTAATTGATGACAATGCATTCGGAACAACAGGTACTGCAACTGCTCCTTTCAACAAAGGCAGAACGGCCACTCACGAAGTAGGCCATTGGTTGAATCTTAGACATATCTGGGGTGATGCTACCTGTGGAAGCGATCTGGTGAACGATACTCCATTGCACAATGTTGCCAATTATGGCTGCCCTGCAGCAGGACATAAATCTACCTGTACTGGAACACCTGTGGAAATGACAATGAATTACATGGATTATACAGATGATGTCTGCATGTATATGTTTACTGCCGGCCAAAAAACAAGAATGCTGGCTGTATTTGCTGCTGGCGGACCCAGAAACAGCTTTGCGCAACCATAACCAAGGGTTAATCGTTTCTATAAAAATTGTCGTTGAGGAAAAGACGAACGTAATTACACGGCAAAACTCTCTCCGCAACCGCAGCTCCTGCTTGCATTGGGATTATTGAAGTGAAAACCTTTTCCATTCAATCCGTCACTGAAATCCAGTTCGGTATTCACCAGATATAAAAAGCTCTTCAGATCAGTAACGATCTTAATTCCTTTGTCTTCAAACACCTGATCCATGGGTTTGGCTTCGTTGTCGAAATCAAGTTTGTAACTCAACCCGCTACAGCCGCCACCGACAACGCCTACACGAAGAAAATAAGAAGAATCACCTTCCACACCTGCCTCTTTCATCAGTTGTAAAACCTTCGATTTGGCTTTGTCACTAATATATATGCTGTTTTCTGTTGCTACCATTATCCGGTACAGTATAACATTGAGTCAAAAAAAAATTAATGCACAATACTCTCCTGGAACTTGATTTTCTCCAGTCCATTTTTCTCACGATAATCGTTGATCGCAGCTTTGATGGCATCTTCTGCCAAAACAGAGCAGTGTATTTTAACAGGAGGCAGATTGAGCTCCTCAACAATAGACATATTATCTATTTTCAATGCTTCGTCAACGCTTTTACCTTTCAACCACTCTGTAGCAAGTGACGATGATGCGATGGCTGAGCCGCAACCAAATGTTTTAAATTTGGCATCAGTGATTACACCGGTTTTGTCATCCACTTCAATTTGAAGCCGCATGACATCTCCGCATTCAGGAGCACCGACTAGACCGGTTCCCACATTTTTACTGGACTTGTCCAGTGT
>VERM01000142.1 GCA_018882645.1 Ferruginibacter sp. | reverse complement strand
GCCTTAGGTGATGGCAATTTTTTTCTTTTTCATGTAGAACAGATTTATTTTAACGGGAAAAAAGATTCATTAATGAACGATACTCGTAAATCAGAACCTGTAATTGATCAATTGCAGAAAAAAAATCTACCCCCTAAGTATTTCAAAATTTTATCTCAAGTTAAAGTGGGAGACAGTCTCGTAATGAAGGAATTGGTCGACTCGATTTTTGCCAATCGTGAAGAATACATGTCGCCCTTTTTTAAAAAAGGGAATTATTTCGTTACTAAAATTAAGATTTTAAGTATTTTCAAAACACAGACAGAAGTTGATGCATATATTGATGTTAAAAGAAAAGAGAGAATGTCTATTGATGATAAGATTTTACAAGAATATTTTGGAAAAAATAAGATAACTGCTAATAAGACAACAAAAGGCACTTATGTTGAAATATTACAAAATGGCTCTGGTGATCTGATTGACACCAATGTGGTTGTTAAAGTAAATTATACAGGTAAAACAATAGAAGGAGTAATGTTTGACAGCAATACCGATCCTTCAAAAGGCCATGTTGAACCTTTTAATGTAAATATGACAAGCGACTGGGCTCTCGGAACACCAGTGATTGCTGGATGGTTAGATGGATTGAAATTGCTAAATAAGGGGGCTAGAGCCAAATTTTACATTCCTTCTCCAATGGCATATGGCGGACAGCAAATGGGGAGAGATATTAAACCCAATTCCATACTGATTTTTGATATTGAAGTTTTGGATGTACTGGACAGAGAACGTGCCAAAGCTGAAGCAAATGAAAAAATGAAGATGAGGCTGAAAAAAAACGAAATGCTTCAAAAAAAAGATAGCGCTAAAACAAGTCCATAAAATAAAATCAATTTATTTTTATCAAAATGCCACTTCAATTAGAAGTGGCATTTTGATATGCATTATAAAGTTTGACTGCTTCGACCGCTTCCTTAACATCGTGCACTCTAAGTATACGGGCCCCGTTATTTAATGCAATGGTATTTAAAACAGTTGTGCCATTAAGTGAATCGTTTGCGGTAATGCCCAAAGTTTTGAAAATGGTACTTTTTCTGGAAAGGCCGGCTAAGATGGGTTTATCCAGTGCCGAAAATATTTCCAGATTTTTGAGCAATTGTAAGTTTTGCTGAATGGTTTTTCCGAAACCAAATCCCGGATCAATGATAATATCTTTAATTCCGGCATCGTTACATTTCATAATTTTCAGTACAAAAAAATCTAAAATTTCTTTGATGAGATTTTTATAAGTTGGATTTTGTTGCATGGTTTCCGGCACACCCTGCATATGCATACATACATATGGCACATTCAATTTGGCTGATGTTTCTATCATAGATTCGTCCATATTGCCTCCACTGATGTCATTAATAATGGAAGCACCGGCATGAATGGCATACTCGGCTACCCGATGATGATATGTATCTACAGAAAGAATCAGATCAGGAAATTCAACTTTAATGGATTCAATGACTGGAATGATTCTGTCGGTTTCTTCCATTGCACTTAAACGAGTGCTTCCGGGTTTAGTGCTTTGGCCACCAACATCAATAATTTTAGCACCGTCTTTAATCATATTCCCGGCTAAATGATTGATCGTTTGTAATGATTCTTTTAAATGACCCTTATAAAAAGAATCGGCTGTATTATTTAGGATACTCATAACCACCGGATTTTCCAGTGATAGCAATACACCCTTGCAGTTGATATGCATACTCATTAACATGTAATTTAATTCACAATTTTATAACTTTTAAGAATAGTTTGATATAAAGAAAATATGACCGAAATTTGTACTTGGTTTTATAATTTTATTTTTATAAATGATTAAATGAATGTCAACCATATTTCAATACGATAAAATTATACAAGAGTGCCGGAGCATTTTCATGAAGAAAACAGCCGATTACGGAACATCCTGGAGGGTTTACAGAACCATATCCATTGCAGACCAGATTTATATTAAAGCCAAACGAATCCGTACAATTCAGGAATTAAAACAACAAAAAATAAATGATGGTATAAAAAGTGAATTCCAGGGTATTTTAAATTATGCCATCATTGGGTTGATTCAATTAGAAATTAATGATGAAAATATTGAACTGCTCCCTTTGGATGAAGTCTCCTTTAGATATGACCAAAAAGTAACTGACGCAAAGGAGCTTATGATGAATAAAAATCATGATTACGGGGAAGCATGGAGAGAAATGAGTCAAGAAAGTTTTGTGGATTTAATTTTGTCAAAACTGCTTCGCATCAAACAAATAGTTTCTAACGAAGGCAAAACACTTATAAGTGAGGGTATAGATGCTAATTTCTTTGATATTCTCAACTATGCTGTATTTGGATTGATCCTTATTGATGAAGGCAAGCAATCCCAATAAAGATGATTTTATAGTTGTCATTCAAATCACGATATAGCTATATAAAAAAATAAATATCACCTGAGGATGAACAGTTTTAAAAAACATTTACCCATAACCATCAGAATACTTGTTTCTGGTCTATTCATTTTATCTGCAGTCGCTAAATTATATCCTATTTGGGCTTTTGAAAAACAACTTGTTGACTTAGGTATAGTGAATTGGTGTGCTGCACCTTATTTATCAAGATTGTTGATTGCGCTGGAATTGGCTATTGCATTGGCTTTATTGCAAAAAAATTATCTCAAAAGCTTTGTTATACCATTAACCATTTTACTTCTTATTGCTTTTTGTATCCATTTGGGAATTCAAATGTATCAGAACGGAGCCAATAATGGCAATTGTGGATGCTTTGGACAGTTGATACCCATGACACCTCTTGAGGCTTTAATAAAAAATATAGTAACCATAGCATTATTGCTTTACCTGTATAGGAATGTCGAAAATAAATCCAAAGGGGAAAATAGATTTGTTTATTTATTATTCATTTATTTCCTTTCGGCTTTTCTCGTATTCTTCTTATTTCCATTTTGCCCTTGCAATAAGAAAGTTGAAAACAAAATCACAAGCCCAACGATTCTGAAAACAGACACAACATTAGAAAAAGATAGCCTGATTATAAATGATTCAACCCCCAAAAAAGACAAAAAAGACAAAAAAGAACAAATGAAGCCTACTGTAAAGGATACCAGTAAAATAGTGCAAAAAGAAATAATTGTCACCGGACCATCACCTGTTCAGTCTGTCTTTTCAACATATAACCAATTCGGTGGAAAATATATATCGCTCGATGAAGGGAAAAAGATTGTTTGCCTTTTTGTGCCTGGATGCGATCATTGTAAAGATGCAGCCAGAGAAATTGTAAAACTTTCCAAAACGCATCAACTTCCTCCTGTGTATATTCTATTCATGAATGAAGAAACTTTTAAAATTCCTGATTTCTTCAAAGAAACCAATGCCAATTATCCTTTCTATATCATTGATGACATCCCCACATTTTTTCAATTGCTGGGTAATAATGCCACTACTCCTGGCATTAATTATCTATGGAATGGAAATATTATTAAATCATATCAGGGAACAGGAAATCAAAAATTCAATCCCGATGATATGATAAAGGCCATCGAATCAAATTTATAATAATTCCTCCTCCACAACATTTCGATTGAGATATTAGTGTACTCTATTGATAATAGTGTTGACATTTTTGTATTTGTAATTATTATCAGGCGCTACACTGATCAATATCATTTTGGCATGAATTTTGGTTAATAATAACTACAACCTCGGATGTATTAAACCGTACTAAAGTCGTTTTATTTTGAATTGCTTCCATATGGTAGTTAGTTATGCTTTATATTCTGAAGCATCCGTTCCGATATTATACTCTTTATCTTTTAAAATGAAAAACCATGAAAACAAACTGGATTTTTAAGTCCCTCTCGATTTTCTCTCTTCTGATTTTATCTTTTTTTGCAAAAGCAACAGATTATTATGTTTCAACCTCCGGAAACAATGCAAACAATGGCACATCACCCAATACGTCATGGCAAACACTAAGTAAAGTACAAACAGTTTGTAATAATGGAACTATTGTTGCAGGAGACAGAGTATTATTTAAAAAAGGAGATATTTTTACCGGCACTTTACTTGTTTCAAATATATGGGGGTATTCTGCCAAATCAGGAACTGCATCAAACCCAATCGTTTTTTCTACCTATGGATCAGGCAATAAACCTATTTTCTTGTATCCTTCAGGCGGTACTACTTCAGCTGAAAATCGTATTCTAATGCGATTTGTTGGCGTAAGTAATTATGTGATTGATGGATTTAATTTTACCGATTTGGTATATCCGACAAATGATAAAAAATCTCCCGCGAATTGTGGAGTACCATTGTATATAGGAGCCAGTGGAGAAACTCTAACCAATAACTTTATCATACAAAATGTGGATATATCATTATGTGGAATGGGCATTGTATTGGTCGGAAACAACAATAAGGTGATTGGGTGTAATCTTACTAATTTTAAAAATTTAAAAAGTACACCCAACACAGGAGGAAGTACCGCTTATGAAGATTACGGCGCTAATGCACTGACTATTATCAATGGAAACGACAATGAAATAACCGGGAATTATATTAGTGGTGCTTGGGATGAAAGTCTTGACTTCGGGTGGAATGGCGGAGCGTGTGAAATATTCAATTCATGCAATAGGAATAAAATGATGTACAATACCATTTACGACTGTGGTGGTGTTGCAGAGTTTGGTGCGGATATGTCAGGAGCTGTAGCCGCAGACAATCTGTTTGCCTATAATAAAATCATCAATTGTGGTTCTCTTTCTTGGTCAAATATCAGCGGCGTATTTACCATCAACGTTTCAAATGTTCAGTATTTCAATAACGTCATCATCGAAAATAATGCAAGTAGGTTTTCAGGACCTAACACAGGATCAGGAATAACCACTCCAAGTGCATTGGCTTTAATTTATCCTGAGAGTTTTTTATTTGCTTAC
>VERM01000141.1 GCA_018882645.1 Ferruginibacter sp. | reverse complement strand
CTCACCAACGTCATGCCGGCCTTTAATGAAGAAGCTTCTTTAAATGCAGTTATAAGTGATCTCAAGCTTTTTGCAATGCAAAATGGATTTAAGATAATCATTGTTAACGATGCTTCAATTGATAATACTAAAAATATCATAGACAGTAATGCTGATACTCAAACTGTTAAAGCCATACATCATAAATTGAATAAAGGTTATGGGGGGGCTATTAAAACCGGAATATTACATGCAAATACAGATTACGTTGTTACTATTGATGCGGATGGACAGCATAGAAAGGAAGATATATTAAAAGTGTATGAAGCCATGAAATCATTTGATGCAGATATGGTTGTGGGTGGGAGAGATAATCAAAAAAGCAGTTCACGTATTCGAGGATTTGGAAAGGCAATTATTCGCCTTTTTGTAAGACTTATGATCAAAGTTCCCGTAAAGGATATCAATTCCGGAATGAAAATGTACAAAACTGATATCGCAAAAAAAATGATTCGTCTGGCGCCTAATGGAATGGCATTTAGCGACGTTATAACCATTGGTTTTGTATATTTCGGATACTATGTCGAAGAGATTCCCATAAAAGTAAATCGTCGGATAGCCGGAAAATCTACAGTCAACTATTATACGGCCATAGAAACAATAAGGGAAATTCTCTTTATTGCCATTATTTTTGTGCCGTACAGGTTTTTTACTTTTCTATCACTATTCGTAATGTTGATTACTTTTTCCTGGGCTGTCCCATTTTTAATTTTGGGAAAGGGGGTTACTAATGCTGCTGCAATTGGATTTTTTTTATGTATCATCCTCTGGTCTTTAGGAATAATTGCTCAATTGATTTCTGGTATAAGAAAAGATTTGCTTGAATTCAATTAGATTATATAAAATTCCTTAAGGGTTTTAATATCCGGTCATTTTAATAAATTATTTGCTCCAATTGAGTATCAGTGGTTCCGATAAATGTAAAATCTGTGGAGAGAGTAGAAATATTATATTATATACAATAAATCAATTTGACATTATCAAATGCTCTCAATGTGATCTTGTATTTACCTCAATTCCTGAAGAGTTTGATTTGAGTGAAATTTACGACGAAAGCTATTTTCAAGGTGGGCAGAAATTTGGGTACGGAAATTATGCGGCAAGCGAAAAAGTACTCAGAATAGAGTTTAGAAAATCTGTTCGTTTAATTAAAAAGTTTATAAGTGTTAAAAATAAACCTAAATTGCTTGAACTTGGTTCAGCCTATGGATATTTTATGGATGAGGTTGAACAGGATTTTGATTGTGTTGGAATGGAGCTTTCAGAGACGGCCATAAACTTTGCTAGAAAAAGAGGGCACAACGTTATTAATGATACTTACAATGAAAACACATCCAAATCTATAGGTTCGATAGATGTTGTTGCCATGTTTGATGTGATTGAACATTTACCTGATCCGATCTCTACGCTTCAATTGCTGAATAGTCATCTGAATAAAGATGGAATAATTATCATTACAACGGGAAATATTGATTCATTTCTTGCTAGATTAATGAAAAAGAAATGGCGACTGATGACACCTCCACAACATACATTTTTCTTTTCAAAGAAAACACTTTCGAATATTTTTAGAAACATGGGTTACAAGATTGAAATTTTGGACAGTCCATGGAAAAATGTTCCGTTGGGACTTGCTGTGTATCAGTTAATGACCAGAATGGGCTTTAAATTAAAGATTAGTGAAAGGTTGAATCGCATTTCACTCCCTATTAATTTGTTTGATACAGTCAGAATAGTTGCGAGGAAAATTCATTAATTAATTTAATGAAATTTCATTGCCAATAAAGGGCTTCTGTTGGTTGAAAATAGTTGAATTGAACTCTCAAGCCCCAAACCTGCATGCCATGCCTACGCCAGGTAAAAGGTAGGCAGGGGTTGAAGTGTTGCTCCCAACTCCTTTAGGAGAGGGACAGTGGATAAGGTGAGTAATTTAATGTAAAATGTAAAATCAAAACATTATCCGAAGCAGCGAACCCCAAACACCAAATAAAATAACACCAAACGCGCAGGAGGCGTTAACCCCAAACGCCACGAAGTGGGAAGTAAGCATAAAAGTAAAGTTTTAACATGGCCAACACAACAAAAAACGAACATTGGGATTTAGTAATAAAGCCTAAAAACAAACTACTGGATTTGAATCTTCGTGAGTTGATCAGATACAGAGATTTGTTGTGGCTTTGGGTGAGGAGGGAATATGTGGGTGTATATAAGCAAACATTGTTGGGGCCCGCCTGGCATTTTCTCTCGCCTTTATTCTCTACTTTGATTTATATGCTCATCTTCGGAAAGATTGCCCGTATGTCCACCAACGATGTGCCATTGTTCCTATTTTATAACTCAGGCATAACCATTTGGAATTTTTTCAATGGTTGTTTTATGAGTTCGTCCAATGCGTTTTTGGGCAATGCAGGAATTTTTGGGAAAGTATATTTTCCCAGACTCATTATGCCTATGGCAAGTATCATTTCAGTATTGATAAAGTTTGGCATACAGCTTTTACTTTTTTTGATAATCTATTTTTACTTTATTGGATTCAAGGGCTACAGGCCTGAAGTCGGATTTGGACTTTTATACATCCCTGTTGCATTGATCTTGCTTGCAGGGATCGGTTTTGGATTCGGGATTTTGGTGTCTTCCATCACCACAAAATACAGAGATCTGACTCAGCTGGTAGGGATTGGCATGCAACTGTTGATGTACGCTACTCCTGTGATTTATAGCTTTACTTCCCTGGCTCCGGAATTAAAAGTCTATATGGAATGGAATCCGCTTGTTGCTCCGGTTGAATGCTTTAAATACGCCTTTTTTGGAATTGGAGTATTTTCCCTTAAAACACTGTTATATAGTTTTGCATGGATGATGGTATTCTTATTTGTAGGGTTGATTCAATTTAATAAAGCGGAGAAGAATTTTATGGACACAGTCTAGGGAGAGATGAGAGAGGAGTGATGAGAGAGGAGTGATGAGATATGAGTGATGAGATATGAGTGATGAGTGTATACTAAGATATAGGATTTTATGGGTGAGAGTATATTGAAGCAAAAAAGCTTTTTACTCGCAAAAACTGTGGTAGCTACATATCAATACTTGAATAGTGAGAAGAAGGAATATGTGATGAGTAAACAGTTGTTACGTAGTGGGACTTCAGTTGGCGCAATGGTAAGGGAGGCCAGGAATGCCAGGAATGCAGAGAGCAAAATGGATTTCATTCATAAGCTCGGTATTGCTCAAAAAGAATGTGATGAATCACTATATTGGCTCGAATTGCTTCTTGAAACAGGCTACATAGATGATTCTCAATATAAATCAGTTTCTAAGCAAGCAGAAGAAGAGCTTAGAATTATCAGAAGTTCAATAATAACGACAAAAAATAATATTGCGAAGAGGAAGTTATGAACGATGAGATATAAACTATGAGTGATGAACGATAAGAGTTGAACGATAAACTATTAGTGACGAGTTCAGTTCATCGTTTATAACTCATAACTCATCACTTTTTTCGTTCATCTCTCATCACTTGTTATGAAACTTCTATTTAGAAATATAAATACTATTTCTTTAAAAACTTTAAAATAAGTATACACTTGAAACCCGTTATAAAAGTAGAAAACATCTCCAAACAATACCGTCTTGGCGAAGTAGGTACCGGTTCAATCAAGGACGATTTCAAAAGATTTCGATACAGATTGATGGGTAAGGAAGATCCTTTCATAAAACTGGGGGAGGCAAATGATCGATCAAAAAAATCATCTTCTGATTATGTATGGGCATTGAGAGATATCAATTTTGAACTGGAGCAGGGAGATGTGTTGGGCATCATCGGGAAAAACGGAGCGGGAAAGAGTACATTATTGAAAATACTGAGTAGAACAACCGGTCCAACTACCGGAAGCATGAAGGTCAAAGGTAGAATGGCGAGTTTGCTGGAAGTAGGAACGGGCTTTCATCCTGAGTTGAGCGGAAGGGATAACATCTTTCTGAATGGAGCAATTCTTGGAATGAGGAAAAAAGAAACAATGAAAAAATTTGATGAGATTGTTCATTTCAGTGGAGTAGAGGGATATATTGACACACCCGTTAAAAGGTATTCCTCCGGTATGTATGTTCGTCTGGCTTTTGCGGTTGCTGCTCATCTGGAACCTGAAATCATGGTGGTGGATGAGGTGCTTGCTGTGGGTGATGCTGAATTTCAAAAAAAAGCACTCGCAAAAATGAAGCAGGTTGCATTCTCCGAGGGGCGTACGGTTATTTTTGTAAGTCATAATATGCCCGCAATGAGAAATTTATGCAATAAAGGGATTTTATTAAAGAATGGAAATATAAGCTTCATTGGGGATATTGAAAAAACAGTCAGTGCTTATCTGGTTTCCGATCAGCAGTCTACTCAAGTTGCGGAGTCGATTGAATTAAGTATGAACAGAACGGGATCCGGTAGTGTGACTTTCGCTGATTTTTATATTGAGAATATATATGGAGAGCGAGCGGATCGAATTGTTACAGGAGAGGATATTGTTTTGGTATTTAAATTAAAAATAAATCAGCCGAATGCTGATGAAATCGATTTAGGTTTTTCATTTGAGGATGAAGATGATGTCCCGCTTGGTAATTTATATAGCTCTTTTCAGGATAAGTTTTATAATCTTAAAGAAGGTTATCACATTGTGAAATGCAGATTGAATCATTTTCCTTTTGCGCCGGGTAAAATTTTTGTGAGAGGACGAATTATATCAAACGGTGAAGAGTCGGACTATTTAAAAGATCTTCTAGGAATTCTTGAGGTTGAAATGGGCGATTATTATGGTACCGGAAGTTCAGGGCAACGAGATTGGGGTGCTAAATGTTTATTTAAAGGAGAATGGTCTCAATAATGTCTTTCACAATCTCAAATACGAATTTTATCTTCCTGCGATTTTTTAAGAATATCCTGTAATAAAATGTTTGATACCCCTATACTT
>VERM01000472.1 GCA_018882645.1 Ferruginibacter sp. | reverse complement strand
CTGTGGATTCAGTGTTTGATGGCATGCGCTCTTTGTTTGAGCGGCAAATACGGAGATTTGCTGGATATGGTTTCATTTGTAGTAGTCATATTCTATGTCCTTACCATAGCCGGTGTTTTTATTTTGAGGAAAAAGCGTCCCGATGCAGAGAGGCCATATAAGACATTTGGTTATCCTGTTTTACCCGCATTGTATATTTTGATGGGATTGAGTTTTTGTGTGTTGCTGATTTTATACAAACCCCAGTTTACATGGCCAGGGTTCATTATTACCATTATCGGAATACCTTTGTACTACATTGCATTAAGCAGTAACAAAAATAGTTGACGTTTTATGTCGAAATATGATTTTGATGCCTTGTTTAAATCCATCAGTGAGATTAAGATAGGCGTAATTGGAGACGTTATGCTGGATACTTACTGGTGGGGAAAAGTAGATCGAATTTCTCCGGAGGCGCCGGTGCCTATTGTAACCGTTTCCAAAAAGGAAGAAAGGATTGGCGGTGCAGGCAATGTGGCGCTGAACCTGAAATCCCTGGAATCCAAAGTGCATGCTATATCTGTGACAGGCGAAGATCAGGATGGTAAATTATTGAAAGATCTTTTTGTTTCTAATGGCATCCAAACGGATTACATCATTCAAAGCAAAGAGCGAATCACAACAAATAAGATACGTATCATCAGCAGAAACCAGCAGATGATGAGGCTGGATGCTGAAATCACTCAAAATCTGGTTGATGAAGATGAGGACAGGCTCATTAAAGTTTTTACCAAATATGTTGAAATTGAAAAGCCCGATTTAGTGATTTTGGAAGATTATAATAAAGGAGTACTTACTCAGAAAATAATTCGGGAGGTTATTCAAATTTGTAAAAATAACGGTGTTCTGACTGCCGTTGACCCGAAGCGAAAAAACTTTTTCGAATACCAGCATGTAGATATTTTCAAGCCTAATCTGGGTGAGGCAAAATCGGCATTAAATATCATCAGTGATGCGTCAGATAAGCAGCAGTTGGAAGAAATACATACAATTTTGCATCAACAGCTCCATCACGATATTTCATTGATTACATTATCCGAAAAAGGGATTTTTTATCAACATCAGGATAAGGCGCATATCATTCCCACTCATATCCGTAACATAGCAGACGTCAGCGGTGCGGGCGATACGGTAATCGCTGTGGCCTCGACTGTGTAT
>VERM01000140.1 GCA_018882645.1 Ferruginibacter sp. | reverse complement strand
GTAATAATGGAGTATATAAAGAATCAAGATGAGAACGAAAAAGACGAAGACTTTACCGTTTCAGAATAACTTTAGTTGCCTTTAGGCTAGACCAAATCTTTCGCCTTCAGGCGAAAGTAGTTTAATTTTATCTGACAACCATCTGGGCCGTTTCCGTAGTTTTTTGCTCCAGCACAACAGTCTTGTTTTGTGACAGTTTGTTTAGCGTTTCTTGATTGTAGTGCCTTACTGTAAGTAAAGTAAGGTCTTTCTCTACAGTCACATCAAAAAGTTCAGATGCCTTACCTGCCAAAAGATCTATTTTTTCTGCATGGTCATCAAAGCAGCAAAGCAAGGAGATAGCTGTATTTTGAGAGAGGTTGGGTTTCACTTTTACTTCCTTGAACAGCTCATGCAATTGATGTATGGGCCGGTCTTCCATAAAGGAGAAATCCTTTGTTTTGAACTGGATAATGACCTGTTTCTGTTTGTTTACGATGATTGGAGGGAGATTTTTATTGATTTCTTTACTGATCACAGTGCCTTGTAAAGAAGGGTCTAAAAAACTCTTTACAAAAAGCGAGATGTTTTTATTTTGAAGTGGCTTGATTGTTTTAGGATGAATGACCTGTGCGCCATAATAAGCCATTTCAATCACCTCCGTGAAACTTAAAGCGTTGATGATGGATGCGTCTGGATATTTTTTGGGGTCAGCACTCATTACTGCATCTACATCCTTCCATATCGTTACAGATTCGCCATTCATGAGGTTGGCAAATATTGCAGCGGTATAATCGCTTCCTTCTCTGCCCAATGTTACACTTTCGTTTTCATCTGTAGATCCAATGAAGCCCTGTGTGATGATGACATCATAATCTTTAAAAAGAGGAGCGACTTTTTCTTCCATTTGTTTTCCGGAAAAATCCCAATCAACCGCCGCATCCCTGAAATTGTCATCTGTCCTGATAATATCTCTGGCATCAAGCCATTTCACTTTTACTTTTTGTTCTGTCAAATAATGCGCGATAATGCTTGTACTGAACAATTCACCGCAGCAAACAATCTGATCATAATAGTAATCGAAATTTCGCACCGGCTTTTCATGCAAAAGCCATTCAATTTCAGTAAATAATTCTTTCAATTGTGTTTCTGCGTTTTGCCATTCGGTTACCGTTAGGTATTTAAGTGTGTTCAAATGGCTTTCTTTAATCTGTGCAAACAATTCAATCGCCTCTTCTTTTTTTCCTGCAAAATAATTTTCTGCTATTTTTTCAAGCGCATTGGTTGTTTTACCCATTGCAGAGATAACCACCAAAAGTTTGTCCTTATTTCCCTGCTGAATGATATTGCCGGTATTTTTTATTCTGTCGACACTATTGATACTTGCTCCGCCAAATTTGTAAATCTTCATTTTTACGATCTTTTTTTTTGGTTTAAAAAATTGATTTTTTGTAATAATTCATCGCAATTTGTACAACCAAAAAATATGCTATACCTTAGTTTCCCGATTGCAAAAATAACTTCGTTTAACTTAAATCGAAAATTGTTTTATGAGAATTAACAGAAAAATTCAAACGCTTGATGAATTTACAATCCAACAGATGCGCGACTTTCCCAATGCCACCGGGGAATTGTCCGGATTATTAAGAGATATAGGCCTGGCTGCAAAACGGGTACACGTAGAGGTAAACAAAGCCGGTTTGGTAGATATTCTGGGAGATGCCGGAACGATGAATGTGCAGGGTGAAGATGTAAAAAAACTCGACATATTTGCAAACAATCAGTTCATGGGTGTGCTGCGTCATGGTATCAGTTGCGCCGGAATTGGCAGTGAAGAGATGGATGATATTGTAGTGTTCGATGATGAAGTCAGCAACCAATCCAAATATGTTTGTTTGTTTGATCCTTTGGACGGAAGCTCTAATATTGATGTGAATGTTTCCATCGGAACCATTTTCAGTGTATTCAGAAGAGTAAGTGAATTGGGGAAGCCCGCCACCAAAGCAGATTTTCTTCAGGCAGGCATCAAGCAGGTTGCAGCCGGTTATGTGATATATGGATCATCCACAATGCTGGTTTATGCTACCAGAAGGGGAGCAAATGGCTTCACATTGGATCAGTCAATCGGAGAGTTTACACTCAGCCATCCCGATATCAAATGTCCTGAAACCGGCAAAATGTATTCTGTCAATCATGGGAACTTTTTCCAATACAATGAGAAAGTGAAAAAATACATTACTGCCTGTCAGAAAAAGACCAAAGATAACGGAGGGCCTTATACGCAAAGATATATAGGCAGCATGGTGGCTGATGTTCATCGAAATTTGATAAAAGGCGGTATCTTTATGTATCCTGGAACATCAGATAAACCTAAAGGAAAATTGAGGTTGTTATATGAGTGTAATCCTTTTGCTTTTATAATAGAGGTAGCAGGTGGAAAAGCAACCGATGGGAATATGCGAATTTTGGATATTGAGCCAAAAGAAATTCATGAACGAACACCTTTTTTTATTGGCAGCCGTCTGATGATGGAAGAACTCGAGGGCACTGAATAAAATTATATGAGAAAATCAATAATATCTGTTAAAGACCTTGTCAAAAGCTATGGTGATTTTACTGCAGTGAAATCTATCTCTTTTGAAGTGTATGAAGGTGAAATATTTGGATTGTTAGGTCCCAACGGTGCAGGGAAATCTACCACACTGGAAGTGATAGAAACTCTCAGAGAGAAGACTTCCGGTACCATTATTGTAGATGATATGAATCTCGATGATCAGCCTGCTGCCATCAAGAAAATCATCGGTGTTCAGTTGCAGTCTTCCGGATTTTATCCAGGGTTGAATCTGCTAGAGCTGATACACTTGTTTGCAGGCCTTTACAATAAAAAAGTAGACCCTATTGAATTGTTGAAAAAAGTAAATCTGGAAGACAAGGCCAGATGCAAGAGCAAAGAGTTAAGTGGTGGTCAGCGCCAGCGTTTTTCAATTGCCACAACGTTAATCAATCAGCCTAAAATAATTTTTTTAGACGAACCTACCACCGGTCTTGATCCGCAAGCGAGAAGGAATCTCTGGGATCTTATCAGGGATATTCGGGATAGCGGTACTACGGTTATTATTACTACACATTATATGGATGAAGCAGAACAGCTCTGCGACAGAATTGCGATAATGGACGAAGGAAAAATCATCAAACTGGACTCTCCCGACAGAATGATAGATGAGCTGTTGGAAAGCGGCTTTGAACGTCCTAAAGAAGTGAAAGCTGCCAATTTGGAGGATGTTTTCATACAATTAACAGGGAAAGATTTAAGAGATGAATAATCTTTCCGTTATTTGCATAAATTTTAAAATCAAACCATACCAATGAAGAAAATTATTTTATGCTTGGCTGTACTGTCAATTCAGCAAATGGCAACCGCACAGAAGAATGATAAAAAAACTTTTAAAAATTCGCTCGACAGTTTCAGTTATGCTGCAGGTCTTAGCATTGCCGGCAGTATAAAACAGCAAGGTATTGATAAAGTGAATGTCAAATTGCTTGCCAAGGGGATAGAAGATTTTTTATACAGCAAGCCGCAGTTGTTAAGCAATGAGGAGTCATCCAAGATTGTTCAAAAAACAATGATGGAATATTCACAAAAGAAAATTGCAGCGCTAAAATCCAAAGGAGAATCATTTCTGGCGAAAAATAAAAAAAGAGAGGGAGTGGTAACGCTGCCTAATGGATTACAGTATGAAATACTTAAATCAGGAAGCCAGACAGGTCCAAAGCCTGCTGCCATTGATACGGTTGTTGTACATTATGTAGGTACTTTGATAGACGGAACTGAATTTGACAATTCCATCAAACGCGGTGAACCGGCTCAGTTTCCATTGGACGGAGTAATTAAAGGCTGGACGGAAATTCTTCAACTGATGTCTAAAGGGGATAAATGGAAGGTATATATCCCCAGCGAATTGGGATACGGAGACGGAGGTGCGCCCGGTGGAGCTATTCCTCCTGCATCTGCCCTTATCTTTGAAATTGAATTGTTAGACATCAAGCCCGCAGTAAAATAATAATGGATGATTTAAGGTATCCAATTGACAGATATATTGAGCAAGCATTTACTCATGACTTATTAAAGGAATGGCTGCTCGATATACAGTATCTTCCTCATCATCTTGAGAATGCGCTTTTAAACCTGGATGAAAATCAAATAGATACTCCTTACAGAGAAGGTGGGTGGTCTATCAGGCAACTGGTACATCATGTGGCAGACAGTCACATGAACGCTTACATAAGGTTTAAGTTGGGTCTGTCTGAAGAAAACCCTTCCATAAAGCCTTACAATCAGGATGCCTGGGCTCAAATGCCTGACACAAAAAATATACCAGTCAATATATCGGTTACATTGTTGTTTGCTCTACATAGAAGATGGATTGAATTGTTAAATAATGTTCAGCCAAATGAATGGGAGAGGACTCTTTTTCATCCGGAATACAAAAAAACAATGTCATTGTGGTATGTATTAGGATTGTACGCATGGCATTCCCGTCATCATGTGGCTCAAATTACGTCTCTCCGTAAAAGAATGGGATGGAACTAACGTGTTTGATTACTTATTCTGAATAAATTTTCTATGAAAGTCAAAATTTTATCTTCTGAATACATCAGCAAGCATCAATATTTTAATGCAAGAAGAGATAGCTACTTGCTACCCTCGGGTAAGAAAGTAGATCCCTATTTTGTAGTTGAAGTCCCAACAAGTGCTACGGCAATGGCAATCACTGAAGATAATGAGGTAATACTCATCAAACAATACAGACATCCCGTAGGAGAAACTTTGTTGGAATTGCCGGGAGGGTTTATTGATGCCAATGAGTCTCCTGAATTGGCTATAAGAAGGGAGCTTTTGGAAGAGACCGGATATGAATTTGAATCAGTCATTCGTATGGCGGAAACTGCTGCCAACCCGGGCGTGCTGAATAACTTCACATACCTTTTTCTGGCAACAGGTGGTAAAAAAATTGCCGAACAGCAATTAGATGGTAATGAAG
>VERM01000471.1 GCA_018882645.1 Ferruginibacter sp. | reverse complement strand
AGATAATACTGGTCAGGCAAACACCCCGCCACGATTATTTCAGAGCGATGATCTGTTTCACTAAAATCAAAACCAATCCATCCATCACAAAGGAAATCATCATTCGGGAAAATGAAAATGAATACTCACATGATTTCATACACCTCTTGAAAGATTATTATTTAAAATTGTAGAAAATCAACCAACCAACAATATCACCTCAATCCCGACCCCTCTCCTAAAGGAGATGGGAGCCGACTCCATTTACATTTAGATTCAATTTTTTACATTTTACATTCTACATTTTACATTCTACATTTTACATTCTACATTTTACATTCCACTCTCCCATACCGATCTTGCCGAAGGCGGTACATCAATTCCACAAAACTCCCCCGCCAGATATTTATAGTAACCCATCATGGCAATCATCGCCGCATTATCTGTACAGTATTGAAATGAGGGTATATAAATATTCCAACCTTGCTTTTCTCCAAGCTCTTTCAATGCGCTACGCAAACCACTGTTGGCGCTGACTCCACCTGCAATACATATCTCATTGATGCTATATTGCAAAGATGCCTTTTTCAATTTGTTCAAAAGTATACTTACAATACGGTACTGAATAGACGCACATATATCCGGTAAATTTTGTTCAATAAAACGCATCTTCTCTTCATCAGTTGATGTAAACTCTTCTTTATATACGTTGCTCTTGCCTGCATTCTGTAAAAAATATAAAATTGAGGTCTTTAATCCGGAAAAACTAAAATCCAAACCGGCAACATTCGGTTCCGGAAATTTGAAACGGCCAGGATCCCCCGCTTGCGCATACTTATCAATCAAAGGTCCACCCGGATAAGGCAATCCCAACAATTTAGCTGATTTGTCAAAAGCTTCCCCTGCCGCATCATCAATCGTTTCTCCTAATACTTGCATCTGTAAAGGGGATTCGCATAAAACAATCTGGGTATGTCCGCCACTAACGGTAAGACATAAAAAAGGGAATGCAGGCTTTCGATTCGGAATCAGATTCGCCAACACATGTGCCTGCATGTGATGAACGGCAATCAGTGGTTTATCCAGCGCCAGTGCCATTGACTTGGCAAACTGAGCTCCTACCAATAAAGAACCGATTAATCCGGGCGACTGAGTAAAGGCAACAGCATCCAATTGCTGAGCAGTCATGGCAGCATCTTTTAAAGCTTTCTCTACTACAG
>VERM01000139.1 GCA_018882645.1 Ferruginibacter sp. | reverse complement strand
GGGTGGCGACACTCATTGATAAATTAAGGGAGCAATTGTCTTCCCAATCCGGAATTGACGAGCTCTTGCTTACTATTCAAATGTTGCAGGCAGAGCTGTTGACGGTGAAGGCATCTCAACAAGATTATTCAGATCATTCTTCGGTGGCTGTACATGTTTCTTCTTCTTTTGATTTTATCGATGATCATCCTTCATCCGTAAAAGAGAATGATGAAAAACTTTTTTTTGAACTTGAAGTAGATGAGTCCGAACTGAATGAAGAAATTGATAAAATAAAAAAGATTGCTGACGTTAAGAATGTATTGAGTGTAAAATCAAAGCCTCATTTATTATTTGATCCGATCGAGGATATTCCTACACTCTCGCATCAAAACATTCCTACTCCTGAAGTGAATGATTCTCCGACGGAGGAAGCCATTCAAAATACCTCTGAAACTTCTATCAATGACATCATTGGAAAAAGGGCTACTGAGTTGAGTGATGCATTAAAAGACACTCCTGTAAAGGATTTAAAAAAAGCCATTGGTCTGAATGATCGTTATATTTTTATAAGTGAATTGTTTCGTGAAGATGAGGCAATGTATGAGAGAAGCATCAAAACAATCAATGGATTTGCCATTTATGCAGAGGCGGAATATTGGATAAAAAGAGAATTGAAGCTTAAGCTGGCGTGGGATGAAAAGTCTGATTTGGTAAAGCAGTTTGATCAATTGATCAGGAGAAGATTCCTTTGATATATGCGCTGATTTTTTCTGTGGCACCTTTGCTGTTGTACACAATTTCTTTGGCTTTTTTGCCTGCTTCCATTAATTTTTCGGGATTGCCGATAAATTCATTCAAAATTTTTTCAAGTTCGCTGTAATTTCGGAATGTGGCACCACCACCTTCTTTTATGAGTCGGTTTGCTTCCTCAAATTTTTTGTAATGAGGTCCAAAAACAACCGGTTTTCCATAAGCAGCAGCCTCCAGCGTATTGTGAATGCCACTTTTATTGAATCCTCCGCCAATATAACAGATATCGGCATAAGCATATAACCTCGACAACATTCCGATGTTGTCTATAATCAGAACATTTGATGTTTCGCTTAGGGCTGAGTTGATTTTCAGTTCAGAATATAAAACCGCGTTGGAAAAAATGTTTTTCGTCTCTTTAAGTGAATGCATGCTGATTTCGTGGGGTGCGATGACGAATTTCAATGAGGGATTCTTTTTTGCATATTCTGCGAGCATTTGCACGTCTTCTTTCCATGTGCTACCGGCAACGAGTAAACGATTATTTTCTTTGAAAGCATCGATGCCTTCAACAGGCACTTTGTTTTCCGCGATTTCTATAACCCGATCGAATCTGGTATCACCCGATATGGTGATGTTTTCATTGAAACCGATTGACTCCAACAGAAGCTTTGAATGACTGTTCTGAACAAAAAAATGAGTAAACGATCTAAGTATTTTTCTCCATAAATGTCCGTAAAATTTAAAAAAAGGTTGATTTTCTCTGAATATTCCGGAAATCAACAGAAGTGGAATATTTCCTTTTTTTATTTCGGTCAGGTGATGATACCAGTACTCATATTTAACCCATAAAACGATGCCAGGGTTG
Source organism: Ferruginibacter sp. (assembly GCA_018882645.1). Taxonomy (GTDB): domain Bacteria; phylum Bacteroidota; class Bacteroidia; order Chitinophagales; family Chitinophagaceae; genus Ferruginibacter. The sequence continues at coordinate 3,431 of VERM01000139.1, read as the reverse complement.
ATTCTGCTGATGATTTTTTTTGCATTGAAAGCTGTATCCAATGGCAGATATATGATTTGATAATTGTCTTTATGCTTTTGTGCAGACAAATATCCGCTTGGAGAAAAAAAACTCAATACGATAGAATGTTCGGGGTATGATTTTTTTAGATTTTCCAGAACCGGTCTGCCTTGTTCAAATTCGCCCAGACTGGCGCAATGCATCCAGATTGTTTTTTTATCAAATTGAAAATCGGGAAATGTTTTTCTTCCTCTTACCCACATTCTTGCTTTTTTGTTCCAAATGGAAGCTATTCGGATTGAAAAAGCATATAATTGAATAAACAAATTGTACAATATGACTGAAAGTATTTTCATTCAGAACCCAAATGTACGTTCAATTAATTGTATGATTATATTTTCATACATAAACTCAATGTAATAGCATATTTTATGGGTAATACAGATGTGCTATCAGCCAAATTTTGCTGATCAAATTGTATCTTTGCAGCCGTTTAATTTATGTTATTTATGAGGCCTTTACAAATGGTGGATACGGGAACTCAGTATCTGAAAATAAAAGAAGAAGTTGATGCTGCTGTTATTTCAGTTATGGAGAGCTCTCAATTCATTGGAGGTAAAGTGGTTAATGATTTTGCTTCGAATCTTGCACAATATAACGGAAGCAAACATGTGATACCGTGTGCCAATGGAACGGATGCACTACAAATTGCTATGATGGCACTGGGATTGAAGCCGGGAGATGAGGTGATTACGCCATCGTTTACCTATATTGCTACTGTGGAGGTAGCTGCACTATTGGGAATAAAGCCTGTTTTTGTGGAAGTGGATAAGCATACATTCTGTATTAATCCTTCTGCTGTTGAAAAAGCGATAACGCGCAAAACAAAAGCCATTGTTCCGGTTCATCTTTATGGCCATGCGGCAGATATGGAAGCGATTATGACTATTTCCCAAAAGCATAATCTTTATGTGATAGAAGATAATGCGCAAGCTATTGGTAACGTATATACATTCAGCGACGGAACAAATAAGAAAACGGGTGGCATCGGTCATATTGGTTGTACTTCTTTTTATCCTTCAAAAAATTTAGGAGCCTTTGGTGACGGGGGTGCAATTTTTACGGATGATGATTCTCTCGCCTTGCAGCTGCGCATGATAGCATCGCATGGTCAGCAAAAAAGATATTATCATGATGTGGTAGGGTGCAACTCCCGTCTGGATGCCATACAGGCCGCAATTCTAGATATCAAACTTCGTCATCTTGATGAATATATTGAAGCACGCAGATCTGCTGCTGATTTCTACGATCGCAGTTTTGCAGACAGCCCTCACATAGAAATACCTTTCAGGGCCAATAATAATACACATGTGTTTCATCAGTATACGCTGATACTACACAATGTCAACAGAGACGAGCTGAGTGCTTATCTCTCCTCAAAGGGAATTCCATCTATGATTTATTATCCGGTGCCTGCACACAAACAAAAAATGTTTGATCATCTGGGAGGGAGTGATTTTAATTTACCGATTACTGATTGGCTTACAGAACGTGTAATATCGTTGCCTATTCATACCGAATTGGATCGTGAGCAACAGCAATTTATAGTTGATCATGTGTTGACATTCATAAACAAAACATTTCAATAATCACCAAAACAATTCATTATGAAAATTGCCGTAGTAGGAACCGGATACGTGGGACTGGTAACGGGTACTTGTTTTGCCGAGACCGGAAACAATGTGACCTGCGTTGATATCGATGCCAAGAAAGTGGAGAAACTTTCCGGTGGTCAGATTACCATCTTCGAGCCCGGATTGGAAAAGATTTTTTTACGAAATCTGAAAGAAGGAAGATTGCATTTTACCAATTCACTGGAAAAAGCAGTTGAGAATGCTCAGATCATTTTTCTTGCACTACCCACTCCTCCCGGAGAAGATGGCAGTGCTGATTTATCTTACATCTTGAATGTAGCTGCTGATCTGGGAAAAATATTGAAACCTGCCGATTACAAAGTAATTGTCGACAAGAGCACTGTTCCGGTGGGAACTGCTGCAAAAGTGAAAGCGGCAATTTTAGCATCCGGACCTGAACTCCATAATGCTTTTGATGTGGTGAGTAATCCTGAGTTTTTACGTGAAGGGGTTGCGGTGGATGATTTTATGAAGCCCGACAGGGTAGTGGTGGGCACAACCTCTGAGCGCGCCATTAAGGTAATGAATGATTTGTATGCACCTTTTGTTCGTCAGGGTAATCCGGTTGTTTTTATGGATGAAAATTCTGCGGAACTTACCAAATATGCAGCCAACTCTTTTCTGGCGGTTAAAATCAGTTTCATGAACGAAATCGCTCAGTTATGTGAACGATTGGGAGCCGATGTGGATATGGTTAGGAGAGGAATCGGAAGTGATGAGCGTATCGGAAAACGTTTTTTATTTCCGGGGATTGGCTATGGTGGAAGCTGTTTTCCTAAAGATGTTCAGGCATTGTCCAAATCATCTGATGAAGTGAAATATGATTTTAAGATTCTGGATGCGGTGATGGAGGTCAATGAAAGACAAAAATTACATCTTATCCCAAAAATTGAATCATACTATAATGGTAATTTAAAAGGCAAACATTTTGCCTTATGGGGTTTGGCGTTTAAGCCCAATACAGATGATATCAGAGAGGCTCCCGCCTTGTATATGATTGATGCTTTAATTGAGAGAGGTGCAACAGTAACGGCTTTTGATCCTGAGGCAATGAGTAATGTAAAAGCATTAATAGGGGATAAAATCAACTATGTTGACAATCAGTACGATGCTTTGCAAGGAGCTGACGCTTTATTGATAGCAACTGAGTGGAACGAATTTAGAACACCAGACTTTGATAAAACAACTTCTTTGCTTAAAACCAAAACCATTTTTGACGGAAGAAATTTGTTTGATTTGAAGCAAATGGAAGCTTTGGGCTATTATTATGAAAGTGTTGGAAGAAAAAAAGTGAGGTAACAAATTATTAACTTAAATATTACAACAGTGCCGAACAAACGAATTTTAATAACAGGGGCTGCCGGTTTTTTAGGGTCTCATTTATGCGACAGATTTATCCGGGAAGGGTATAATGTAATTGGAATGGATAATCTGATTACCGGCGATTTAAAAAATATAGAACATCTGTTCAAACTAAAAGAGTTTGAGTTTTACAATCATGATGTGTCCAAATTCATACATGTGCCCGGTCACCTCGATTACATTCTTCATTTTGCATCACCAGCGAGTCCGATTGATTATCTGAAGATTCCCATTCAGACTTTGAAAGTGGGTTCTTTGGGAACACACAATTGTCTTGGTCTTGCTTTGGCCAAAAAAGCTCGTATTCTAGTTGCCAGTACAAGTGAAGTTTACGGTGATCCTTTGGTTCATCCACAAACGGAGGAGTATTGGGGC
>VERM01000470.1 GCA_018882645.1 Ferruginibacter sp. | reverse complement strand
TATTTGCAGATACCTGATTCAGACATACCGAACCAAAGATTGCCCTTACTATCTTCCAAAATGGCAGACAAATAGGAGAAGTTAAGTCCCTGACCAACATCTAAATACTGAATAGTTGTAGTGGGATCATCTTTTAATCGCAATGGGAGTGCTTTTACCGGCTTTGATTCTCTAACTCTAACTTTCCTGCCAACAATAGGTAAAGGAACTCCTGTTCGAACAATACCCATGGAATTTTTCAGAACAAATGATGGATCACCCTTGCCTAATTCAATTTTTTTTAGCTTTGACGTGTCTACCGGGAATATTGTAAGCTTTTCAGGAATCGAATATTCATTGGTCGGCATTTCGGTCTTTACTGGGTTACCTGCCAGGTAAACTCTTGGCTTAACGGGATCCAGCAGCTTTCCAACTAATGAGGTAGGAATACCTGTTCTTACTGTATCACCTAAAGTATTAAGGAGGGGCTTTATAGAATCACCTGTTATTGTATTGATTAAATATCCGGATGAAGTATTTAATGAAACGATGATTGGCTTGGGATACAGACCCAAGTTTTCTTCAGCCGATTTTTGTGAAGTATTTCTGCAGCCACACAAGAGCAGCATTAAGAAAAAACAGCCCCATTTGAAGAAGGTCGTCAAGACTATAGATTGGTAGTTAACTATAAAATTGGTAGTTGACTAAAGATACTTTTTTTTAATTATAGATTACGTTGCTTCATTTTAAATGAACCAATAACAGAAAGCCCAACAAACCAAATTTCTCAATTCCTCTTGTGAATGATTGCAGAAGGTGATACATATGAATCGAATGAGGTAATCACATTGTCTATCAATAGATTATATATAGATTGGTCAGCCCCCTACCTTTGATTTCTGTTGTTTTTTGGCTAATCAGTTTTTCATCGCTATTTTTTTGGAAAAACTTTGGAGATAGTCCTTTGGCCCTTTACACAGCAAAAAAGATGACTAATTGAGAGCACGTTATTCTTCCGATAGTTTTCTTCAGAAACCAATAATCTATTTGATAACTATATAAAAATAAAGTCACTTCCTCCTTTTAATCGCATACGCTACATAAGCATCTCCTGAAGCAGTCCCCAACTTACCACCCCCGCAAGCAATCACAATAAATTGTTGTCCATCTACCTCATAAATGGAGGGAGTAGCAAACCCGGGAAATGGAAGAGCCACTTCCC
>VERM01000138.1 GCA_018882645.1 Ferruginibacter sp. | reverse complement strand
GGGTACAACCATTGAGTTGATTCTGTTGCTGAATCCTATAATCTTACCCTTTAAAATTTTCTGTGAAGTGCCTTCTCCCAATATGATTTTAAAAGAAAATAGACTCACCGTTGATTTTGAAAGCTGAGGAAGACCTCTTGCAGGAGCATAAGTGAAATTATACAAATTGATAAAGTCGGTTGGAAGGATAACAGGTATGACATCATTGCCGAGATCCCATTTCCAATCTTCTGACTTAACATCAATGAATCCATCATCTACACTTTCCATAAATAAATCCGTTTTGAGCTCAACGTTATTACCGTCTCCAACAGAAAACTGAAGCCATGCCATCGCAGAAAACTGATTGGGTAAAAAAGGAGATATTCTTTCAACAAAGGGTTGCGATTTCAAGGCATCGATTTCCTGTGAAGAAAAAACACTTTTTTTGTTATCCATGGTATTTATAACCGAAACATTTTTATTCAATACCAAAAACTGTGAGCCTATCGCCTGGTCTTTATCTGATAAGATGTGATTGAAGTTGTAGTATACCTGTATGGATGCAATGACAAGAAAAAATCCCACAAGACATCCGACGATTGCAGCAACGAGCATGGAAGGCCGCTGTGTTTTAATAATTATCCTCGTTACAATAGAAGATCGCATCATTTCAGAAAAAAGATTACAATACAAAAATTTGATCCGGCTGAATGAACGGGTATGGATCAAGGCTGGTTATAACGATGCCTGCATTTTTCTTTTTGGCATCTTCCACAATAATATTCCATGCATTGGTTGCATTCTGATGATCGAGATGACTGAAAGGCTCATCAAGAAAAAGCCATTCATACGGCCGACATAAAGCCCTGATGATCGCAACCCGCTGCATCTGGCCAAAAGAAAGAAATTTTACAACAGTATTCAGTTTATGCCTTATACCAAGTTGCTCTGCCATCAACTCTATTTGATCTGTAAGATCCCCTATTTTTTCAGTAGATAAAACATTTGAGAGGACAATATTTTCTTTCGCAGATAATTCCGGGAACAATCTCAGATCCTGAAACACAAAGCTGGCCGAATTTCCCCTCCATTCACTCCAATCTCTTGGCTTAAAAGCAGAAAGACTGATTCCATTGATTAAAATATTGCCTTCATAATCCCCTCGTAATCCGGCCAACATTGAAATAAAGGTCGTTTTCCCTGATCCGCTTGAAGCAATGATTTGATATGTTTTTCCACTATTTAGAAAAACATCCGACTCCCATACAGGGGCATCAGATTTTTTGACCTGAAAAGATCTGGGCTTGATTTGATTGAACTGAATTTCCAATGCTTAAACCATTAGGTTTTAAAAGGAACTGGAATAAGCCTCATCAAACATTTGAAACATACGGAAAAGACTGTTTAGTTTCTTTTCGGTCATTTTCAGTTCGATATCCGATTCACTGGGATCGATATATGCACTTAAATGAGCAAAATTGGCCATCATCTTCTTAACAGCAGGAATTGCCTGAGCAGGAATATCATTTTTGCCTTCAAAAAGCTCATCATAATTGAGACGCTTTAGATCAAAAAAGAAACTGACAGGCTTAGTTGCTGCAATTGATTTACCGGATTCGGCCGATAAGGACTGCCATGGCTTACCATCAGCGAACATTTGAATTTGATCCCGATTATTGGAAATAAGCAAGTGCTTGTCCTTTTTAATAATATATATGGAATTGTTGCCCTCGATATCTTCAGCAATGGAATACATACCATTTCCTTCATCTACCAATTGAGATTCTTCCTTAGATAAAACCGCCTGGATTAATTTATCAAAAACCTCAGGTTTCCCGAGTCCCACATGCAACGCAAAGATTGGATATGGTTTCTTAATAGTTTCACTTCTAGGTTCAGTATCGTCGTCAAGATAGTCAGGATAAACCATTTCAGTGGACTCTTTCATTTGAATAGAATTTATTGCGAAACTGATATTACCGGCAAACATCGACTTGAAATCTTCATCTGACATACTTAATTCAGTTAATAAATTTTGATAGTCTTCTGTTTTGGCAAGTTCACTAAAAGCGTTTTTTAACTCAAGGTTTGCTGCCAAATACATAACCGGCTTGCCATCTGGAGAAATCAGCTTCTGATCCTCTTCACTGAGTCCGGTATTTTTATAGTTTTTAGCAAATAGATCTTTAGAGTCTTTATCGAGATATATTTTCGCACGAATGGCATCCTCTTCAAAATCGAGAGTCATTCCGGAAGGCAACACATCAATCGTTTGGCCAACCAATAACTTATCATAGAAAGAACCGCTATTTTGAAGCGCAAGCTCTTTTATAGATTTCTTATTCAAACTTAAAGTAAAGTCTTTCCCAAGTTTAGTCAGGTTTTTAAAGTTTTCGTCTGAAGCAATAGTCCCATCTGGGTTAAGCTTCAACAGACTTTCCGCCAGATCAATCATTTTATCCCTGTTTGCATCTTTGGAGCCCAGGAAAAAAAGCACTTTGTCAGAAATGAACATGTAATTCCCACCCTGTTCAGCAATGATTGTAAACGAACCTTTTTCTGTTATATTTCCGAAAGAACCTAATGAAAGCTTTAGATAATCTGATAGTTTTTTTCTGTCTGATACACCCATTACCCACCCATAATAAAACCTATCTTTCGAAGTGTCTATGTTGTTCACGAATAAATAAGGAGCTTGTGTAAAACTCAACCCTGAAGCTTTATTGGGGTTTTTAAAAAAATCCTCCATCATCTTTTTTTGATTACCAGGAATCATCTTAACTAAATCTTTGTACATCTTTAATTCGGAGATTTTGCTGAAGTTCGCTTTTTGACCCATTGACATGAGATCTATTTTCAGAACAAATACAGCACTTTTAGGTACATACCTGGACAAATCTTCTTTTCCAAAATATTTGGAATAAACAAAGTAGCCCAATCCTCCAATGACAAGTAATGAGGCAATGGATATTAATAATTTCTTACTCATAAAATTGGTTTTTAATAATTAAACAAACATATGGAAAAAGCATATAAAAATAAGATTTTTATGGGCTGGGAGTCTTTTCAACCCTAAACCCCGAGCTCATTACTTGTGCAAGAGGATTATCCCTCATGACATTCACTATTTGATATTCCACGACTCCTTTATTAAATTTAACGGGCACATCATTCAATTTAATTCGAAGATCCCAGATGTCATTCATGCCCGAGCCATACCAGCCATTGAGGTCATCTCCAAGAAATAGCTCAAATTTATTAAAATGGTACTGTTGATCTCCCGGCTTTTTGATACCACAGTCTATCCAAATATTATTATACTTATATCGGTCGGTATGCCTGATTACAAAAAATAGATTGTAATAAGCGCCTGAATCTTTGATTTCAATAGAACCGCTAACGGTATCTTTAGCATTCCACTCATACTTAGAAAACACTTTGTTTTTCTCATAAACATCCAGTTGTCTACAAGAGGTCATAAAAAAAACAAGAAGAATTTTGATCCCGATAAAATAAACCAGTCGATATCTGTAGAAGTGCATATAATAAAAATAGGTCAGATTAATCCGTAATACATTAATAAATCACAAAACATTTAAAACCTGTTCTTTAGCCTTTTCAAGTTCGTCTTTCATGATTACAACTGCCCTTTGAATATCCACATCATAAGCCTTACTTCCCGTTGTATTAATCTCCCGGCCAATTTCCTGTAAGATAAAGGAAAGCTTTTTCCCTTTGCTTGTTTCCTCTGCATGCAGTACCTCATTAAAATAAAGGCAGTGCTGACGCAAACGAATCTGCTCCTCATGAATGTCTATCTTCTCCATATAATATATCAACTCTTGCTCCATACGATTATGGTCAACATTCTCCTTTCCAACATGCTCATTCAGCAGTTGCGCGATTTCACTTTTTATTCTGACTTTTCGATTGGGCTCAAAATTAAGAATAGCCTTCTCCTGCTCAGCAATTTTTTCAATGCGGTCAATCAGGTCTCTTTCCAGAGAACTACCCTCTTCCAACCGGTGCTTGTTCAGCTCTACCAACGCGTCTGTTAAAACATTTTTAACCCCGTCAAACTCTTTTTCATCAAGTACTTCATTGCTGACTGTAACCACCTCTGGCAATCTGAGCAATGCGCTGAGCACTGAATTTGTATCCATGTTCAACTCTTGCGCAAGCCGGTCTATCTGTGAATAATAGGCTTTAATTAGATCAGTATTGATTACAACAGGCTTTGAGGCTCCATTTTGTTTAATCACAATATAGCAATCAACAGTGCCCCGAATCAACTGATCCTGTATGATGTTTCTGATATCAAATTCATAAGGCTTCAATAATGGCGGTATCTTCAATTGTAAATCAAACTGCTTTCCATTCAACGCTTTCACTTCCACCAAAAACGTTTTGTCTCCAACTGTTTTTTCAGCCCTACCAAATCCTGTCATTGATTTTAGCATAAATCTCATTTAAAAGACATCAAGAATATGATGTGCAAGTTAATCCTTTATTCAATAGCAAAGGGCAATAAGATGTTGAAGATTATGCATTGCGATGGACATTCGATTTGTTTCGCTTCATCTATATTTACTAACTTCGAATCGCTTATGTATACCACAGAAAAAATAAAATCTTTACAACAGAAAAGCCAAGAATGGCTGGATAAAAAGCATGCCTTAACAACCGGCAATATCGAACAACTCAGAGATATTCTTCGATTTCATGAACACCGATATTATATTGAAAACGATCCGCTGATCAGCGACTATGAATATGATTCATTGTACAAGCTTTTAGAGAAATTTGAGAAAGACCATCCGAACATCATAACCAAAGACTCCCCCACCCAGCGTGTGGGAAGCGGATTGATAAAAGACTTTCCCAAGACAAAACATCTGGTCCCAATGCTTTCTCTTGAAAACTCCTATGATGAAGCAGACCTGATTGACTGGGATCGAAAGGCCAGAGAACTTTCCGGATTGGACAATATTGAATATTCTATCGAGCCAAAATTCGACGGAGCAAGTATTTCGCTTTTATATGAAAATGATATG
>VERM01000469.1 GCA_018882645.1 Ferruginibacter sp. | reverse complement strand
GCATTAACGCCCACAAAGATTGCGCAGATTTTTTTCTCCTCCTTCATACCATAATAAACCCTGAAACCCACACATCCGGGTTGTTCAATCAAAGCCTTGATCGCTGTGGTGTCGAAGGTCTCGCTGTATGACAAACAATCTTTAAAATCAGGAACTGGAATACTATCAAAATTATCACGATAGCGTTTGGTAAGTTCTTTTGCCTCTTGCAGAGAAATAAAATTGTTGCTCATGATTGTACTGATTATTTTTTTTAAATATTATTTTACTAAAATAAGTATTTATGGTCTAGTTGTCAATCATCAATCCGTCTTTCATTTGCAAAATCCGGTCGCTGAGCTTGGCCAGATCTTCGTTATGTGTAACAATCAAGAAAGTCTGTTGATAACGGGTTCTGAGTTCCAAAAATAATTGGTGCAATTCTCTTGCATTGTTTGAATCCAGATTTCCGGTGGGCTCATCTGCCATAATTATATTCGGGTTATTGATGAGTGCTCTGGCTACTGCCACCCTTTGTTGTTCGCCGCCTGAAAGTTGAGAGGGTTTATTGGTCATTCGTTCAGACAAACCTAATATTCCCAGCAATTCTTTCGCTTTTTCTTCCGTTTGTTTTCTTTTACTACCTGCCACCCAACCCGGGATACAAACATTTTCAAGTGCGGTAAATTCAGGAAGTAGATGGTGAAATTGAAAAACAAATCCGATATGTTTGTTTCTGAATTTAGCAAGCGCTTTCCCAGCAAGTTGGTCAGTCCGCTGGCCATTCAACATCACCTGACCGTTATCGGGCTTATCCAATGTGCCCAAAATGTGCAGCAGTGTGCTTTTGCCGGCACCGGAGGAACCGACAATGCTTACAATTTCACCTTTCTGAATTTGAATATCGACCCCTTTTAATACTTGCAGGTTGCCATATTTCTTTACAATACCCGTTGCTGATAACATAATCTAAAATTAAACATTTAAGTATTCAGACATGAAAAAAATTTAAAACAGTATTTGTGTTGATAAAAACACTTTTGGTTATTTCGCAGTAACTTATACATTTGCAAAATAAACCCTTTTAAGAATATGTTTTGGACACTTGAATTGGCATCGCATCTTGAAGATGCACCATGGCCGGCCACCAAAGATGAACTGATTGATTACAGTATCCGCAGCGGTGCTCCTATTGAAGTTATAGAAAATCTTCAGGAGCTAGA
>VERM01000137.1 GCA_018882645.1 Ferruginibacter sp. | reverse complement strand
GTACGGAAACAGTTGTGAGCGAAAATACCAATCAGATTGTCCAGGCTCCTGTGGAAGATAATTCTGCTGCGGTTGAACTTCCTCCCAAAGTTGAAGTAGAGGAAGATAAAATTTTTACAAAAGTTGAGATTGATGCCGGCTATCCAGGTGGAGAGTCTGTTTGGAGAAAATACCTTCAAAACAATCTGGACGCTTCAATACCAGGTGGCAATGGAGCTCCTCCCGGTACTTACACTGTAGTAGTGAGATTTATAGTTTCTAAAGATGGTACTGTCAGTGATGTGGTTGCCGAAACAAGTCACGGATATGGAATGGAGCAGGAATCTGTTCGTGCCATCAAAAAGTCAGGTAAATGGACTCCTGCTGTTCAGAATGGAAGGAACGTTTCTGCCTACAAACGTCAGCCTGTAACATGGCTGGTTACGGATGAGTAAATGCAACATCTTTTTTACATCCATGCCTCCCTCATCATCCGGGAGGCTTTTTTTTGTTATATTACAATACAATTTTGTTTTTTAAGTATACTTTCATGGCCGTAAGTTTTATAAGCAATAAAGAGATCAAAGAAGGCGAAGCGATAAGTGGTAAAGAAATTCGTGCAGGTATTTTTCAGCTCATCAAAAGTCAGCATTCTGGTTTTGATGAAGTACATTTTATTTCGCTCGAGGAATTGAACAGATATAGGAGACTGTATTTGACAAAACTTATTGAGCAGGAAAAAGGGGAATTGGCTGCAATAGACCATGATGTAATGGAGGCAATTCGAACCAATTCAATTCTGACGGAGACCATAAAAGATGATACTGAATCTGAACTTACTACAGGTCAAAAAATGGCTGACAGGATTGCTACTTTTGGTGGGAGCTGGACTTTCATCATTTTTTTCTTTCTATTTATTTTGTTGTGGATGGCTGTTAATGTTTTTTATTTGACTGTATCTTCTTTCGATCCTTACCCATTCATTCTGCTCAATTTAATATTGTCTTGTCTTGCAGCCATTCAGGCGCCCATTATTATGATGAGCCAAAATAGGCAAGAACAGAAAGACAGGATCCGTGCCGAGCATGATTACAAAATCAACTTGAAAGCTGAACTTGAAATCAAACTGCTCAGTGAAAAAATTGACCATTTGCTGGTCAACCAAAATAAAAAATTACTCGAAATTCAGGAAGTACAGATTGATTATCTGGAAGATTTGATGAAAAAAAAATAGCTTCATTTGTTTTTATTGCTTCACAAATGCATTGATACTTTTTATTGATGATTCCAATCATTTTTATAAAAATTACCTGATGCTAACTTAAGGTTTCAATTGATTGTTATGAGCCTTGCGAAAAGTATGGAAAAGAGGGAGAGAAGGGGTCATCCTTCATGGATGATTGTTTTCAGAGTTATTTTGGGTTTGGCACTTTTTTTAAAGGGGATTCAATTTATCAGAGATAAATCATTGATTGAAAAAATTGAACAGGGTACTGCTATATTCAATGAGTATGAGTGGCTGCTTACAATTATACCCTGGCTTCATTTGCTTGGCGGGTTGTTTATTGTAATGGGTATATTCACTAGGTGGGCTATTGTATTTCAGCTTCCTATTGTAATTGGAGCCATCGTATTCGTAAATGCAAGAACTGGAATCTTTGCGGGATCTGAATTAATCCTTTCTATTGTGGTATTGTCACTCTGTATTTTGTTTTTGGTTGAAGGGGATGGATTTCTCTCCTGGAAAAAGATGCTGAAGAAAGAAAAGGATATTGTGTGATGTCAATTTTCCCCAAGATTTAAATCTTAGCCCACGGTTTTAACCGTGGGAATTGAATAGGTTTTACCGTGGGCTAAGAGACCGGCGCTAATGCAGAATATTTTCAGCCAAGTAACCGGATTGGTTTAATTAAATTCATATTTAAGAACTAATAGTACCTTATTTTGATAATAAATAAACCATTTTTTTTCTTTCAGTTTTTAGATGTCAAAATACCTTGATGGGATATTTTGCTCCTCACTATCAAAAAATAATATGACCTGAAAATAAAGGATTTTACGCAATTTGTAAATGCGAACCGTAAACTCATCTGAATAGAGCGAGAAACAGAACGAGAATGAAGAAAAAAGTCAGAACTCAATGTTCGCTCTCGCTCTCATTTTCGTTCTGACTTTTTGTACCACGTACGGGAATCGAACCCGTGATTCCTCCGTGAAAGGGAGGCGTCTTAACCCCTTGACCAACGCGGCGTTTGTTTTCGGTCGGCAAAGATAAGATTAAGCGGCTTTTATTCCAAATTTTTTGAAAAATCGGGCAATACATAACCTCTTTTTAGCCTAAAAGCATCCATTTTATCTGATTTAATCCGTCAGAAAATCGTAATTTCGCGGCACAAAAAAATTGTTTAAACATTTAAATCAACGTTATGAGTACAGTAAAAGTAGCCATCAATGGATTCGGACGTATCGGTCGTCTGGTTTTTCGTCAAATTTATAACATGCAAGGAATTGATGTGGTAGCCATCAACGATTTGACCAGTCCGGCAGTTTTGGCTCATTTATTGAAATATGACAGTGCTCAGGGACGTTTTTCTGAAGATGTAAAACATACAGATAATTCTATTGTAGTAAACGGACACGAAGTAAAAATCTACGCTCAAAAAGATCCCGCTCAAATTCCATGGGGCACACACAATGTGGATGTAGTGATTGAAAGTACCGGTTTCTTTACTGATAAAGATAAAGCTGCTGCTCACCTTACTGCCGGCGCTAAAAGAGTAGTCATCTCTGCTCCCGCAACTGGTGATTTGAAAACAGTAGTATTTAATGTAAATCATGCTATACTCGATGGCAGCGAAACCATCATCAGCTGCGCAAGTTGCACCACCAACTGTCTGGCTCCAATGGCAAAAGCATTGAATGATAACTTCACTATCGTGACTGGCATGATGAGTACCATTCACGCTTATACCAACGATCAAAATACTTTGGATGCTCCACATCCTAAAGGAGATCTTCGTCGCGCAAGAGCCGCCGCTGCTAACATTGTACCCAACAGCACCGGTGCTGCAAAAGCAATCGGATTGGTATTGCCTGAATTGAAAGGTAAACTCGACGGCGGCGCACAAAGAATTCCCGTGATCACAGGTTCTGTAACTGAATTGTACAGCATCATCGAAAAAACTGCAACGGCTGAATCTATCAATGCTGCTATGAAAGCGGCCAGCAATGAAAGCTTTGGTTATACTGAAGATGAAATCGTTAGCAGTGATGTTATTGGCATCCACTATGGTTCACTTTTCGATGCTACGCAAACTAAAGTAATGCCTTATGGTGATAAACTTTTAGTAAAAACAGTCAGCTGGTACGATAATGAAATGAGTTATGTATCTCAGCTGGTTAGAACTGTGAAGCATTTTGCAGGATTGATAGGATAATGCATGTTAAAGGGTTTAAAAGTTTAATAGTTTAACAGTTTTGTTTTCTCTGATTCTTATTTGTATAAACATTTTGAGCTTTTCAACCCTTAAACTATTAAACCCTTAAACCTTTAAACTTTGATTGATGATTTCTTTCAACAAATATAACTTCTCCAATAGCAAAGCTCTCATCCGTGTTGACTTCAACGTTCCTCTGGATGATCAGTTTAATATCACTGATGATACCAGAATGAAGGCGACATTGCCTACCATTAACAAGATATTGGGTGATGGGGGGGCTGTAATTTTGATGAGTCATTTGGGTAGGCCAAAAGACGGACCGGTTGAGAAATATTCTTTGAAGCATCTGGTTGTTCATCTGAAAAATCTTCTCGGCAGTGTGAATGTTGCATTTGCAAATGACTGCATTGGTGCTGAAGCAATTGAAAAAGCCTCATCACTGAAGCCAGGAGAAGTATTGTTGTTGGAAAATCTTCGTTTTTATAAAGAAGAAGAAAAAGGGGATAAGACTTTTGCTGAAAAATTAAGCAAGCTCGGTGATGTATATGTGAATGATGCATTTGGTACGGCGCATAGAGCACATGCTTCTACAGCAGTAATTGCTGATTTTTTCGCATCAGATAATAAAATGTTTGGTCTGCTGATGGAAGGTGAAGTAATCAGTGCAGAGAAGGTGATGCATTCAGCAGAAAAACCTTTTACAGCAATCATTGGCGGGGCTAAAGTTTCCGACAAAATATTGATTATTGAAAATCTTCTCGAACGTGCTACGGATATTATTATCGGTGGCGGAATGGCTTATACTTTCATAAAAGCAAAGGGTGGAAATATCGGCAATTCGCTTTGTGAAGATGATAGATTGCAAACTGCCCTGGAAGTATTGGAGAAAGCCAAACAAAAAAATGTTGCTATTCATCTTCCGGAGACATCCACCATTGCAGATAAATTTGCTGCAGATGCCAATACGCAGGATTGTCCAAGTGATGCCATTCCTTCCGGTTGGATGGGATTGGACATCGGACAAAAAGCTGTGGGTGTTTTCAGTGAGGTGATTCTAAAATCCCAAACGATTTTATGGAATGGCCCTATGGGTGTTTTTGAAATGGAAAAATTTCAAAATGGAACCAAGTCCATTGCATTGGCCGTTGCTGAAGCCACAAGCAAAGGTGCTTTTAGCTTGGTTGGTGGCGGCGACAGCGTAGCAGCTGTAAACAAATTTAACCTTGCAGATAAAGTCAGTTATGTATCCACCGGTGGTGGTGCCATGCTTGAATATTTTGAAGGAAAAGAATTGCCTGGTATTGCTGCTATTAAAAAGGCCTGATTGATATTCTCCATACCAAACATTTTTCAGGGGCATCACACCAATTTTATTGAGATTGATTATCTTCAATTTTAATTCATGCTTTAATTTCACATGTCCCACAGATACAGTTTTTTGGATTGGTTGATTTTTCCTCCTGTCAGACTGAATCGCAGTCGCCTTAAAGAGAAATTTAAAGATAAGACGATATTGATTACCGGTGCCAGCTATGGCATCGGTGAAGCATTATCACTCATGTTGGCAGAAACGGGTGCAAGGCTCATCCTTGTTGGCAGAACTGTAGAAAAACTAGAGCAGGTAAAGAA
>VERM01000136.1 GCA_018882645.1 Ferruginibacter sp. | reverse complement strand
CAATAATCCTGATGTAGATAATAATTTGCAAAATTTGGAAAGTTTCTCATTGTCACTTATTAACAATACTCCTCCCAATGAATTGATTTTGGCTTCCGGAACTATTGAAGATGTCTATGCGAGCACGCTTCCGCTGAACAATGCTCAGGGCGTTGATTTAAAACCTTTTTTAACAGGCAATCAAATTTTCTATCTGTTCAATTTTAAAGCCAGAAAAATCACAACAAAGCCTTTGGAATGCACCTTGCGCTATAAGTTCAAAGTTGAGTGATGTTAATATTCCGAAAAATCAAATTTCATAAAGCTTGAACTGAATCTCGGTCATAATTTTTTCAGCAATACTTTGTGTTGACTTGATGCAATTGTGAAATAATGATACCATAACTTAATTATTTTATTTGATAAATAGTAGGGGAAGGCGTTGTATTTGTTTGGCATTTGGTGTTTTTCAAAGCCTTTAAAAGACTTAAACTCTTTGACGCAAAAATGCCATGTTATCATGGCATTTTTGTTTGTCGGGATGGCTGGCGGAAGTGCTGTTGCAAGTTCGCTGGAAAACGTGTGAGCGATTTAGCGATTTTCCAAGCTGTGTTGTATATGTAGCTCGGCTAACACATAACACTCATTATTTCAGAATAATAAATCAAACAAAATGATCCTCAAATCCAAACACATAGAAAAAGGGCTCCTAGTTATTGCCCTGATGTTTATTCCCGCTACACTGATTCAGGCTCAGAAGCTCAAAAGCAAAATGGTCAATAATAAATACGGCTTCTTTGATTCAAATGGTACTGAGATCATTAAAGCCCAATATGACGAGGTAAGAGAGTTTAGTGAAAACCTGGCTGCCGTAAGAATAAATTCATCGTGGGGTTACATTAACCAAAAAGATAAGGTGATAATCCCATTTATATATCATACTGCCTTAGATTTTATTAACGGAAAAGCAGCTGTACGGCAATGGAACAAATGGGGAATCATAGATAAAGATAATAAAATAATTAACC
This sequence comes from Ferruginibacter sp., assembly GCA_018882645.1. Classification (GTDB taxonomy): domain Bacteria; phylum Bacteroidota; class Bacteroidia; order Chitinophagales; family Chitinophagaceae; genus Ferruginibacter. The sequence goes on along the minus strand of VERM01000136.1, from coordinate 4,075 downwards.
CCATTGAATACGATGCTGTAACCCGACTGCCCTATGGGGAATATATACTTAAACAAGGGGAAACCAAATTTTATTTTAATAGTTACGGTTCCTATCTTGACAAAACAAGAATAGAGGTTATAGAAAGAGAAATAAGAGAAAATGAAATAGCAAAAGCCGGAGTAAAACGAGATACAATACTGGGAAACATGGTTATAGAAAAAAAGATTGACAACTCCGGGACAATTCTTTCTATTGCAAATAAGGTTGTAAATATCAAATTCAGCAGTTTCAAGGATATATACAAATCATTGGTATACACCTTCGATTTTAACGGAAAGAGAAATATTTATTTTAAATCAGGTAACAAAGCCGTTATGAGTCCTTTTACATTACCTACTTATGAGCAAAAATATTTTATTACAATACCCAATATTCCCTGGCCGGGCGAAACAAATCCGGTGCCGGAAATATTAATCAAAATGGAAGACAAATTAGCCGTAATTAATGTTTTCAATAACAAAAAAAATGTCGTTCCATTTAAACTAAATTATAATGACGAAATTGCCTATAATAATCACATATATGCGGTATGTAATTTTGAAAGTCATTCCAATATAGTTTTCTGTTCAAAAGAAATCAGTTGCATAGAATGTAAAGGGGAAGGATCTATAAAAGGTAAGGACTACTATGAAACAAAAACAATTGTGACATATGAAATAAAAAAAGAAGCACGCCAGCGCTACACTACAGGCTATGATGTAATAACCAGACAAATACCTGTTTATAAAACAGAAAGAGTTTTAAAGAAAGGCAAGTCAGTAACTTGTAAAGTTTGTAACGGTTCGGGCATAAAAGTAAAATCCAAATCAATACGGTGGAATGGAGAAAAAATGGAAGAGTAGTAAATGTTTGCATTACGACACTAGGCAATCCGAAGACAGAACGGAACTACTTGAAAATTATCGCCCATAAAAAAGTGTAATATTACAAAATAAGTCCGCCCGAACGTAAAGTCAATAGCTATTAGTCATTGGGCTATAAAAACACTCAAATAAATAGTAAGATCTAAAATTGAAAGCAGCCATTACAACATATTTAAATTCCGTAAAGGCACTTTGTCCAAATGTGACGGAAACTGAATTGGCATACCTTGAAAGTGGTTTAATTGTCCGAGAACTGAAGCAGAAACATTTCTTTATTCACGCTAACACACTTCAAAAAGAAATCGGGTTCGTTTACTCTGGTTTAATACGAGCATTTTATGTTGACCACAATGGCAACGAAATATCTGTAAACTTTTTTCGGGAAAATCATTATGCCACCCATTATGCTTCATTCATATCCCAGAAACCGTCCAAATACTACTTTCAAAGCATTGAGCCAACAATATTGGTATGCATTTCATACAAACATATTCAGGAAGGGTATATAAAATTTCCAATTTTTGAACGATATGGAAGACTTGTCGCAGAAGAAGTATTGAAAATACAGCAAAAACGCATCGAAAGTTTTCTGTTTGAAAACGCCGAAACGCGCTATCTTGATTTTGTAAAAGAAAATCCCGATTTATTTAATAGGGTTTCATTGTCTTACCTGGCCTCTTATCTTGGTATTGAGAGGCAATCTCTTTCCCGCATCAGGAAAAAATTAGCCGGCCACTAAATTTGACACATTTGTGTCATGTCTCTTTCATCTATAATGGACATTTTTACAATCAATTTTAATATCAATCAATGATGAAATGCCCATAACGAAAATATAATAACAACTGCTATGAATATTTAAAAAGGTATAACATATGACAAATGAAAATCAATAATAAATATACATATGAAAGAGATTGCTATCATTACGGGAGCTTCCTCAGGTATCGGTTATGAGTTAGCTATGCTGTTTGCTAAAGACAAAAAAGATATACTTATTGTTGCCAGAGACGAACAAAAGCTTCTGAAAATTAAGCGTTCAATTGAAGAGCAGTATAAAACCCATGTTCACATAGTTGCAGCCGACCTGTCCAAACAGAAAGGTTTAAATGCTATTAAGGATGTCGTCAATGCTAATGATTGGATAGTAACCGAATTATTAAACAATGCCGGTTTTGGAGAATATGGCCCATTCATAGAAAGGCAAATGGATAGGTACAATGAAATGATTCATTTAAATATTTTGAGTCTCACTGATTTAAGTTATCATTTTGGAAAAGAAATGGTGAAACGAGGGAAAGGTAGAATTTTAAATGTAGCCTCCATGGCGGGTTTACAACCCGATCCCAACTTTGTAGTTTATGGTGCTACTAAAGCCTATGTAATAAGTTTGACTGAGGCTATTCACAAGGAATTTGAAAAAACAGGTGTTACCGTAACGGTTCTTTCTCCTGGCCCAAACGAGTCCAATTTTATGGAACGTGCTGATATGAACAATGCCAAATTATACGCAAAAGGTGTAATGTCCGCAAAAGCTGTTGCATTAATAGGATATCGCGGAATGATGAAGGGGAAGCTCCATATTATTCCGGGATTTAAAAATAAAGTACTTGGATTTTTATCGGGTATCATGCCCCCTAGTAAGTTAAGGCTCAACATCGCTGCAAATATTATGGCGACAAAATAAAAGACTTTGAAAGGACATGTATTTTAAATAGTTAATTAGTCCATAAATCAATTTAAAAATGAAAATAGCCATTTTCGGGGCAACCGGTTTTTCCGGTAAAGTCATATTAAAAGAAGCCCTTTCAAAACAACACGAAGTAGTCATTTTGGTAAGGAATAAATCTGCGATTTCCATTAATCACAAAAATCTTACTGTTGTTGAAGGCAATGTATTAAACAGACAAATCGTTGCAGATGTTTTAAAAAACTGCGATGCGGTCATTCAATGCCTTGGTGTTGGAGGTAAAGGAAATGCGAAGCCCACTACATTTATTTCAGACGCGACAAAAATCATCGTTGAAGAAATGGAAAAACAAAATATCAAAAGGCTAATTGCCATGAGTAATGTTGGGGCTGGCAATAGTGTTTCATTTTATCCTTGGTTTTTTACAAAAATTATTCTTCCCTATTTTATGAAGTGGTTAAAAGTAATCATTGACGACAAAAATCGAATGGAGCCAATCATCATGAATAGCGAACTTGACTGGACAATTGTCCGTTGCCCAAACTTTGTAGACAAAAATCCAAAAGGAAATGTACATGTAACGCTGGATGGAAAGGGATTAAAATTATCCATCACCTTGGGCGATGTCGCTGAATTTATGGTCCGGCAAATAACAGATGGTTCTTATTCTAGACAGGCTCCATCCATTAGTAACTGAAATGAAATCTCGTTTAATTTAATTATTCTTCTGATTTCATCATGACAACAGCAGCTCAAACAAAATTTATAAATACCAAAATCGGTAAAATAGCCGTTCATTTCACAGAATGTAAATCCGATAATCTTCCTATTATCTTTCTTCATGGGGTTTATTTTGATCATCACTTATGGGATGAACATGTTAAGCAAATTAATGACAGAACGGTTATTACCGTTGATATGCCTCTTCATGGAGAAAGTCGTGAAATAACCAATTCGGATTGGTCTTTACATGATTGTGCCGATATGCTCATTGAAATTTTAGACAGTTTAAAAATCAAAAAGGTTATCGCAATTGGTCATTCGTGGGGAAGTATGACAATACTTAGAGCAGCAAATAAACATCCGGAAAGATTTGACGGGATAGGTTTGTGTAATATGCCGTTTAAAGCCGCTACTAATAAACAAAAAAGGCTTTTCAAACTCCAACATACAATGCTGCTTTTCCGAAAATTTTACACGAAACAAGCAGCTAAATCGTTGTATGGAAAATCTTCATTGAACGGAAACCCTGATTTGCTAAGCCAACTTCAGCGTTCGATGAATATCCTTAGCATCAATGACATCAAGCAAACGGATAAAAAAGTTATTATAGATGCTGAAAATGCTACTTCCATGATTCTTGATTTGAAGGTGAAAGCAATGGCAATAAAAGGGAAAGAAGATTATGTTCCAATTCCTCCAAAAATTGAAATGGTAATTGTTGATGGCGGGCATATAAGTCCTTTAGAAGAACCGCTAA
>VERM01000468.1 GCA_018882645.1 Ferruginibacter sp. | reverse complement strand
GTATATATCTGATTCCTATATTGTCGTTCTTAATCATGGTTTGCTCCGTATTTCCAAAAGTTGAAATAAATCCTAAACGCTCATAAATTGCATACAATAATCTATTAATCTTTTATTTTTTAACGCTTTAATTTACCTACTTTTAATTAATTAAATTTATATATATAGAAGCTGGAGATTAAATAACAAATAATTTATGCATCCTGAAATAGAAAATCTTATCAATTTGGCATTAGCCAATGATGATTTGTCGCAAAAAGAGAAAGAAATCATTCTTCGTAAAGCGGAAGCATTGGGTGAAGATAGAGATGAAGTCGAATTGATTATAGATGGAAAATTTTCACTGTTAAAAAAGGAAAAATTAAAAGCGGTTATAACAACTCCTCCAAAATCTGAAAATGCCGGAGTATTGATCAAGTGTCCTTCATGTGGTGCTCCAGCTGAGTCATTCACTGCGATTTGTAGAAGCTGTAATTATGAATTTCGCAATAAAGAAGCATCTATATCTGTAAATGCATTTTATCAAAAACTTCAGGATATCGTTAGTGAAGAAACCGGCAGAAAAATTGAGTCAACCGGTCTTGAAAGAGTATTTAGCAATTCTGCCAGAACACAAATGATAGTCGACAAAAATATTACTCAAAGGCAAATCGCACTTATCTCAAGTTTTCCGGTACCCAATTCAAAGGAAGATATTCTTGAATTTTTGACTATGGCTCTACCGGAGGCAACAAAAAATCTGGGATGCCTATCTAGTATCCCCGGTACAATTTATTATCATAAAAAAGAATTGAAAGATGCTTATAAGGCGAAATGCAAGCAGATTATCATGAAGGCAAAAATATCTTTAAAAGACGACAAAGAATCATTGAGTCAGATGGATTACTATGAACTTTTATTAAAAGGGAAAAAATAAAATGAGTAATCTCTAAAGTAAGGCTGTAGTTATTAACCACAGCCTTTTTCTATTTATAAAGAAGAAATTATTTAAGCGCTTCGATTTTTTTAACAAAATTCGCTTTGGGTTGAGCGCCAACCAATTTATCTACTACCACACCATTTTTCAAAAATAAAATAGCTGGAATGCTTGTAATTCCATAGTTCATGGATACCTGAGGGTTGTGATCGACATTGACTTTTCCAATTTTGACTTTACCCTCATACTCTTTGGATAATTCCTCTATCACAGGACCTATTGCACGGCAAGGGCCACACC
>VERM01000467.1 GCA_018882645.1 Ferruginibacter sp. | reverse complement strand
AGGGAGGATTGGGGTGTATAAATCGGTTTTTTCCGCGATGGTTTCGGTTCATCTTCGTTGGAAGGATGGTTAGAAGGGATCAGCATGCTTGCTGGAATGGAATAATTGGAATAAATAGGAAGTTACGATTTTTTCGGCGAAATGGAAGTAATGGGGATTCAACTAAAGACATGAAACAGTCTTTGGTCTTTGGCAATTGGTCTTTGGGTTGAATTACTTCAACGAAATGAATATCAAGCTAAAGACATGAAACAGTCTTTGGTCTTTGGCAATTAGTCTTTGGTTTGAATTACTTCAACGAAATGAATATCAAGCTAAAGACAGCAGAGACGATTACTCCTCCGGTTTCGGATCGGTGGTGTTCGCTACCCCATAATTCACTTTCTTAAAAAAAGTCTAACTAAACAAATCCTCCGACTTCATTTGTAAAAAGGCTTGCCAAGGTAAGCCGGTGGTTCCTATCAGTAGAATTTTATCAGGATTGAATTTTTTTTTAAAAGCAGCCATACCGGATGTATTTTGAGCGGTACCGCTTTTTACTTCAATTCCAATTAACTTTTTTTGCTCAATAACAAAATCTATCTCATCGTTGCCTTCTCTCCAGTAACTAAGTGCGAAATTTCCCGACACGGATTGGTTCAGCAAGTGAGTACCAATTGCCGATTCGACCAATCTGCCCCAAAAAGAAGGGTTCCCAATGGCTTCCTCAAAACTAATGTTGCTTTGTGCACTAATCAGTGCCGTGTTATACACCTGAAATTTTGGACTGGAAGATTTTTTTCTGATGATATTGTTGGAATATTTTTCAATACCTGTAACCAAACCCGCAGTGCTTAAAAGGGATAAATAATGAGACAGTGTAGTAGTATTTCCCGCGTCTTTTAATTGACCAAGCATTTTATTGTACGATAGAACTTGTCCTGAATAAAAGCAAGACAATTCAAAAAGTCTTTTCATGAGTGCGGGCTTATCAACCCTTGTGAGCATCAAAATATCTTTTGATATGCTTGTTTCAATCAATGATTCGCATACATATTCTTTCCACCGCTTTTCGTCAGACACCAATGGTGCCCCACCCGGATAACCTCCGAAATAAACAAATTGTTCTTCGTTCCACCCAAATGCTGCATGCATTTCATTGTAGCTCCAATGGCTCATAAAAGTTGTCTCAAATCTACCTGCCAGGGATTCGGTTAATCCCTGTTGTATTAACAACCTGGATGATCCTAATACTACTATTTTAAGTTGAGTATTATTC
>VERM01000135.1 GCA_018882645.1 Ferruginibacter sp. | reverse complement strand
GCCTATGATGTATGTGGCGCTCAGCTATGATCACAGGATAATTGATGGCCGCGAATCTGTTGGCTTTCTGGTAACAGTTAAAAAGCTATTGGAAAATCCTTCATTATTGCTTTTCGGAAAAGATCCGGTCGACGCACTTTTGGGCCTTTGATAATTCTTGTTCTGTGTCCTCCAGATTTTCTCAAAACCTTAATATCTTTTATGAATAAAGACTTGCATCATCAGTTATGAGTAGATTTCATTCCTATTTAGTCTCAGCAAGTCGAATACTCCAAACCTATACTAAAGGGACTCCTTTCAGTTATCATCTCAAGATTTTTTTTTCTAAAGAAAAAAAAATCGGTTCAAGAGACAGGAAGTCAATTGCAGGTCTTTGTTATCAATATTTCAGAGTGGCTCATTTGTTTGAAAGTTCGGTTGCGATGGAAGATAAAATTATATATGGGGCTTTTATATGTGAAAACAACAGCCACGATCTGATTGAATCTATCCGGCCTGAACTATTTGAAAAAAAAGACTTGAGTTTGTCGGATAAATTCAAATTGCTCAACATAAATATGTTGAATCTTTTCCCTTATTCTTATGAGTTGAGCAGGGAGATCAATTATAAGGATTTTGCTTTTTCTTTTTTTCAACAACCCAAATTCTATATCAGGATTCGGCCCGGCAAAATGAAATTTATAAAAAAAATACAACAGGCAGGAATTGACTATGAAACTATAGATTCGGAGTGCTTTGCTTTTTCCCAACACATAGATTTGGAAAAAATAGCTGATATCAACTCCGATTTTGTAATACAGGATAAGAGTTCTCAGAAAATATTCGATGGATTCAAATTTGCCGAATTGCTTACGGAAAATTATCGGGCGTTAGAAGCATGGGATTGCTGTGCAGCTAGCGGAGGGAAGTCTATTTTGTTATTCGATAAAATAGGAGAAAGATTAAAACTAACTGTTTCGGATATTCGAAAAAACATTCTGATTAATCTTAAGGAAAGACTTTCAAAAGCTCAGGTTCCTGTGTATAAATCATTTATGCAGGATCTTTCGGTTTCATCAGGATTAAATAAAGATGATTTTTTTGATATCATTTTATGTGATGCTCCGTGCAGTGGCAGCGGAACCTGGAGTCGAAATCCCGAGCAGTTACATGCATTTGATATTGGTCAGCTCAATGCATTTGTTCTAAGACAGCAAGCCATTGTGTCAAACGTTATTCCTCATCTCAGACCTAATGGCTATTTTTTTTATGTTACCTGTTCTGTTTTTGAAAAAGAAAATGAGGGCGTGATTCAATTTATTCAGCATCATACCAATCTTCAGCTTGAAGAAATGAAATATGAAAAAGGGTATAATAACATGGCTGACACAATGTTTGTTGCTTTATTTAAAAATTGACTTACTGTTTGATTATTTTTTTTATTTCAGATGTTTTATTTCCATCCATGATTCTGACAAAATAAATTCCGGATTTGTGCTTGCTGAAATCAATTTTTTGAATAAATCTTCCTGCAAGATGTTTGTATGTATCAAGAAAAATCATTTGACCAATACTGTTGTAAATGGATATGCTTATGTCCGTCTGTTTGATTCTGTCTGCCTGGATAATCAGTCTGTCATTTAAAGGGTTGGGAAATATATCAGTCTTATTCATACTTACAGATCTAGAAATGCAATTGTTATTGTAGTTCATTGTAAATTCGTCTATGTAATAAGATGTATCAGTGCCAATATCCACTTTGATTCTGTAAATCAAAGGCAGGCTCTTATTCAGTATGATATCATCAGTAAAATGATACGTTTGTAATCCGTAATCCCCCTTTCTTTTATCAGTGGATACTGTAACAAATCTGCTCTCATTTTGCAACTTTTTTTCCAGAGAAATTTTCATTGAACTGTCTGTTTTCAGATTCAGATCGATGTAAGTTTTGCACAAGCTGTTGTAATAATTTTTTTCATAGTATTTTTTCTGAAGGATTACAAAAGCTTTTTTCATATCCGGGATTCCATAGCCGACTCTTTCATCAGGGCTGTTGAATTTTGAAGCAGATTGCTGAAGCGCATCTATAATATCCATATTATTTGCTTCCGGAAATGCCTGCCATAGACATGTTGCCAATCCTGCCATATTTGGACAAGCGAAAGAAGTTCCATTGATGTAGATGGGCTGTCCGGATATTGCATTTGCAACAACAGCATTTGCACCTACTGCTGCTACATTTGGTTTGATTTGATTATTTGCAGCAGGTCCGAATCCGCTGAAAAATGCGACCTCTCCATTTGTATTTACTGCACCTACAGTAAGCGCTTTTTCCGCATCGCCCGGTGTGGTAATGTATTTCCAGGGGTCTGAACCTTCATTTCCGGCAGCTATAACCATGAGCATGCCTTTTTGTGCTGCGATATTCGATGCTCTCGCACTGATGGTTTTATTCCCGTTTAAATCGGAATATGTGTAATCAAAAGTGGGATCGTCAAATGTATTATAGCCCAATGAAATAGAACAGACATCCACGCCAAGACTGTCGGACTTTTCCGCTGCTACAGCAAGATTATGTTCTTCAATGGGATATTCACTACTCACATCTTCTGTACGAAATAGATAAAAAGAGCTAAGCGGGGCAGTGCCGACTAAAAGTCCCGGATTATTGGCACCTATAGCACTCAGACACCAGGTTCCATGAGCATCATCTTCAGACACGCTGGTATCTCCAGCCACAAAATCCCAGGTGCCTTTGATAAGGTTATTGTGTCGAAGACTGTCGAATGTAGACAATGAATTGTAGTTATAGAAACCATCATCGAGTAATGCCATCAGCATATTGTCTCCTCTGAAACCGTGGTTGTGTAAAAATGATCCGTGATGAATCTGGATCTGATCATTAGATGCACCGTAATCAAAGTTATTTTCTTCGTTTCCAGTGGGAGTAAGAACTTCTTGAGTATTCAAAGGCTTTTCAACTTGGTGAATCAAGGATGGATTTTGTATATGCCTCGCTGCAACCGGCATTGCAGCATTTATAAATGGTAACGATCGGATCTGAATCAATGCATTCGGGTCTGAAGTTTCGATTGAGATTTGATTAAGCCATTTTGATTGATTCAGGACGCGCACATTTTCGATGGAACGAACAGCAGAAACATAAGAAGGATTTATTGGAAGATCGAGACTGTCTATTATTATTGCGTATGCATTTCTTCTGTCAATTGCTTTTTGACTTAGGAATTGAATTGGCTTATCTATTGAAAAAGGACTATTGGCCTTATCCCGGAATTGAATGATGTATCTGGTATATTGAGCTCTTGCAGATGGGTTGAATGCCTTCCCGGAAATCAAAGCTAGCAATATGATGAAGAACCTAATGTGCATGTGATTAATTGTTGTTTTATTTGCACATAAATAATACCGAAGTTAAGGATAAAATTACGGGCAATCTGACCTGTGAATGAGTATTGAATTAAATTCGAAAGTATATACCCAGATTTTAAAAAAATATTCGCGTAAACAAACAAGCTAAAAGTAAAATCCATTTATGATTTGCTGTCATAGGCCCATTGCACAAGCGAAGCACCCCAGGTAAACCCTCCTCCAAATGCAGCCAGTATAATTTTATCGCCTTTATTTAATTGGTTTTCCCATTCCCACAAACAAAGCGGGATGGTTGCGGCGGTGGTGTTGCCGTATTTCTGGATATTGATCATTACTTTTTCTTTGGGAAGTCCCATTCTGGAGGCAGTGGCATCTATAATTCTGAGGTTTGCCTGATGTGGTACGAGCCAGGAAATATCATCAGCGGTAAGATTATTTCTTTGCATCAATTCGTAACTCACATCAGCCATTCCTTTTACAGCAAATTTGAAAACGGATTGACCTTCCTGATATACAAAATGCTCCTTGGCCATAACTGTTTCGATGCTTGCAGGCTTAACAGAACCTCCTGCTTTCATGTGTAAAAAATCCCTTCCGCTTCCATCTGCTTTGAGAATGCTGTCCAGCACTCCGTTTTGATCCTGACTTCTCTCCAGCAACACTGCTCCGGCTCCATCGCCAAAAATGATACAGGTTGTTCTGTCTGAGTAATCCACTATACTGCTCATTTTATCTGCGCCCACAACAATAACATTCTTGTATCTTCCGCTTTCAATCAAAGATGCTCCAAGTGTAAGTGCATACAAAAAACCGCTACATGCAGCAGAAATATCAAAACTGAATGCATTCTTTGCTCCCAACTTATCACAAATGACATTTCCTGTTGAAGGGAAAACCATATCGGGTGTGACGGTCGCACAGATTACACATTCGATTTCTTCGGGAGCCAATCCTTTTTTGTTTAAAATTACTTTTATGGCTTCAACTGATAAATCACTTGTTCCCAGCCCTTCGCCTTTTAGGATACGCCTTTCTTCAATTCCTGTTCTGGTTCTGATCCATTCATCATTGGTATCTATCATCGTTTCCAGAATCTGATTGGTAAGTTTGTATTCCGGTACATAACCTCCAACAGATGTAATAGCTGCGGTAATTTTTTCCATATCATTTCAGCGTTGAGTTTGTAAAATTAAAACAAAAAACTATTGGTTTATAATTATTAAAATCTGATGAATAATTGCTATATTCGCAGATACCGTTTGAATCATTATGTATGCTTATTTAGAAGGGAAATTTACTTTAAAAACACCGGCCTACGTGTATGTCGATGTCAATGGTGTAGGGTTTGAGGTACATATCAGTCTCCATACCTATTCCGCAATTCAGTCTATTGATGAAGGAAGGCTGTATACGCATTTACAAATAAAAGAAGATGGACATGTGTTGTTTGGTTTTTTTGAAAAAGAAGAAAAAGATATATTTTTGCAACTTGTCAGTGTATCAGGGGTTGGGGCGGCAACGGCAAGAATGATGCTTTCTTCCATCAAACCGGATGAAATATCAAATGCTATAATTCAGGGGAATGTGAGGTTACTTGAGAGTGTGAAAGGAATAGGGAAGAAGACAGCAGAAAGACTTGTACTGGAGTTAAAAGATAAGATTGGTAGGCATAAATCGGTTAACTTTTTACCAGGCACATCTACTGCGACAAACAATTTAGAACAAGATGCGATGACAGCTTTGATATCCCTGGGTATCTCCAGAAATCAGGCGGAGCAAGCCATCGAAAAAATAATCAAATCGGGTATATCTATCTCAAATTTAGAAGACTTAATCAAAAAATCTCTTAAAGCTATTTGATCTAAACTCTACCTCAACAGATTTGTCGTTTAATGTTTTTTTGCAAAAAACTTTATGTTTTAATGCTAAGGTCTAGAGTATGTATAGT
>VERM01000134.1 GCA_018882645.1 Ferruginibacter sp. | reverse complement strand
AAGTAACAGAAGCCTACACACGATATGGGGCTAGCGGTATATCCATCCTTACCGATCAAAAGTTTTTTGGTGGAAATATTGGCGATTTACAGACTGCCACAGTCAATCAGATTGCTTTATTAAGAAAAGATTTTATCATAGATGAATATCAGATCATAGAAGCTAAAGCTTTCGGCGCATCTGTTGTTTTGCTGATTGCGGCATGTTTGTCAGTTCAGGAAGTCAGACAACTTGCGACTACTGCAAAGCAGCTCGGACTTGAAGTATTGCTGGAAGTACACAACGAAAATGAAATCGAACATGTGTGCGACGATATAGATATGGTTGGCATCAACAATAGAAATCTTAAAAATTTTGAGGTGAGTATTGAAAATTCACTGAAGTTATATTCTCTGCTGCCTAAAAATAAATTGGCTATTGCAGAAAGCGGCATCAGTGATGTGGCAACCATTCATACTTTCAAACAAGCCGGCTTCAATGGGTTTTTAATCGGAGAAAAATTCATGAGCGATAAAAATCCGGCGAAGGCGTTCGAGGAATTTGTGGAAGCCACGAAGAATGTAAAATATTAAATGTAAAATGTAAAATAATGAAGTGAAATATGCCCTGATTCTTGTCTTCACGAACCAAAATTGAACCAATCTTTTGTGTGACGGAAGTGAACATTTGAACAACAACTATAAACCAAAAACAATATACGCGCGAAGCGCAACCCCAAACCCCAAACAACTAAACGTTTACATATGAATATAAAAATCTGCGGCATCACTGATATTAAACAGCTACAGCAACTCGACGCATTGAATGTGAGTTTTGTAGGCTTGATCTTTGAACCTTCGTCGCCTAGATATGTAGGAGAAAAGCTGAAAAAAAGCGATGTTCAGAAGGCTGATTTTGAGTTTAAAAAAGTAGGGGTCTTTGTCAATCCTGAAATGATTGACGTGCTCGATGCAATAGATGATTTCGGCCTAGATGTTGTGCAATTGCATGGAACGGAATCACCCGAAATGTGTGAAGACCTCTCCTCCGAAGTGGAAGTCATCAAAGCATTCAGCCTGACAGGTAGCGAAAAAAATATCGATGAACTGGTCACTCCCTATGACGCAGTATGCGACTATTATCTTTTCGATACTTCGGGAAAAAATGCTGGAGGTAACGGCGTTCAGTTCGACTGGAGCATCCTTTCCAAAGCAAAAATCGAAAAACCTTTTTTTCTAAGCGGCGGAATAGGCACAGAGGATATTGCTAAAATCAAATCATTCAAACATCCCGATTTTTTCGGTGTTGATGCCAACAGCAAATTGGAAACAGCTCCGGGAATAAAGGATATGGCTAAAGTGCTTGAACTCAGTCTGGCACTGAGGTAAATAAAAAATTATAACGAGTGATTTTTTAATAAACTGATTCATCATGTCAACATCAATAACTTACCAGCATCCCGACAGCAAAGGATATTATGGCCTTTTCGGCGGAGCATACATACCGGAGATGTTGTATAGCAATGTTGAGGAATTAAGAACGCGATACCTTGACATCATTTCCGAGCCATCATTTCAGCAGGATTTTATACTGCTGCTGAAGGATTATGTAGGAAGGCCCACGCCTTTGTTCTATGCGGAGCGATTGAGTGAGTTGCACAACACAAATATTTATTTGAAACGCGAAGATCTCTGTCATACCGGAGCGCACAAAATCAACAATACAATCGGACAGATTTTGCTTGCGCAAAAACTGGGTAAGACAAGAATCATTGCGGAAACAGGCGCGGGTCAGCATGGAGTGGCTACGGCAACTGTCTGCGCTTTGAAAGGAATAGAATGTATCGTATACATGGGAGAAAAAGACATTGAAAGACAAGCACCCAATGTGGCACGCATGAAAATGCTGGGAGCCAAAGTGGTTGCCGCAACAAGCGGTAGTAAAACTTTGAAAGACGCTACCAACGAAGCAATAAGAGACTGGATCAATCATCCGGAAAATACACATTATATCATCGGCAGTGTTGTAGGACCTCATCCTTATCCCGATATGGTGGCGCGTTTTCAAAGTGTGATCAGTGAAGAAATAAAAAAACAATTGCAGGAAAAAACCGGAAGCGCTTTGCCAACGCATGTGGTGGCCTGCGTGGGCGGTGGCAGCAATGCAGCCGGAGCATTCTATCATTTTCTGGATGAGTTGGATGTACAGTTGGTAGCTGTGGAAGCTGCGGGCAAAGGAGTGAACAGCGGATTCAGTGCAGCTACAACACAACTCGGTACATCGGGAATTTTACATGGAAGTAAAAGTTTGTTGATGCAAACAGCAGACGGACAAGTGGTAGAGCCATACAGTATTTCAGCGGGACTCGACTATCCCGGCATAGGCCCCTTGCATGCCAATTTATTTAAAAGTGGAAGAGGAATTTTTTTAAGCGCAACGGATGAAGAAGCACTGGCAAGCGCCCTGGAAGTAAGTCGACTTGAGGGCATCATTCCAGCATTGGAAACGGCACATGCCTTTTCTGCATTGAAGCAAATAAATTTTAAACCGGATGATGTGCTGGTCGTTTGTCTGAGTGGAAGGGGCGATAAAGATCTGTCGACTTACATCGCTCATTTATAATCAATGTGTTTAAAGTCTCAACAATAGTGTATGTCGCGAATTAAAAAAACATTTGAAAAAAAGAACAACCGCATATTGAATGTGTATTTCACTGCGGGTTATCCGCATTTGGAAAGCACCACAGAGATTATACGGTCCTTACAGGAAAATGGAGCAGATTTGATAGAAATAGGCATGCCCTACAGCGATCCGCTGGCCGACGGAGAGACGATACAGCAGAGTGGAGCAGTTGCCTTATCCAACGGAATGACCATTAAAAAATTATTTGAACAGCTGAAAGGATACAGGGAATTTTTTCATTTGCCCATTATATTAATGGGATACATGAATCCTGTGTTGCAATATGGTTTTGAAAAATTTTGTGCGGATGCGGCGAGTGTGGGAGTAAGCGGATTGATCTTGCCAGATTTACCTCCGCATGAATTCAGAGAGGTTTATGGCGATATTATAAAAAAATACGGACTTGATTTTATTTTTTTAGTGACGCCGGAAACATCTGAAGAACGTATCAGGATGCTCGACAAACTCAGCAGCGGGTTTATTTATGCAGTGAGTTCTTCTTCTACAACGGGAGGAAAAACCGATATTGATAATGTGGCAAAATATTTGCAGCGATTAAAAAGTTATCATTTAACCAATCCCATATTGGTCGGTTTTGGCATAAAGGATAAAGCATCTTTTGATGCAGTTTGTAATCATGCCGACGGAGGGATTATCGGTTCTGCATATATCAATGCATTAAAAAATGCAACAGATATTTCTGCAACAACAAAGGCATTTTTAAATGAAATTTTGAATGATAAATAGGAGTTGAAAATAAAAAACGTTAACTAAACATCCTAAACAGTTAAACTTTTAAACGCACAAAAAATGACTCGACCTACCGAACAGATTTACTCCAACTATACTCCCGAAGATTTTCAAGTTTGGGAAACGCTATTCAATCGCCAGATGAATTTATTGCAAGATGCAGCATCCGAGAAGTATCTGGAGGCGATTGATATGATTGGTTTTAATGCAAAAAAAATCCCTGACTTTAATGAAGTGAATAAAGTATTTAAAATGAATACAGGCTGGAGCATTGAAGTCATACCCAATATTTGTCCGGATGATAAATTTTTCAGCTGTGCTGCCAATAAAATCTTTACATCTACCTGTTGGCTCAGAACGATGGCGCAACTTGATTATCTTGAAGAACCGGATATGTTTCATGATGTATTCGGTCACATGCCGTTGCTTACCAATACGGATTACTCCAACTTCTTTACTGCTTTCGGAAGACTTGCATTGAATTATATTGACAAACCATATGCCATTGAATTATTGAGTCGTATTTACTGGTTTACCATTGAGTTTGGATTAATCAGAGAGAACGGGCAATTGAAAATCTATGGCGCGGGAATCATGTCTTCTTTTGGAGAGACCAAACATGCCATTGCCAATCATTCTCAGAAATTTGATTTTAATGTAGACAAAATTCTCGACACGCCTTACCGAAAAGATATTCTTCAGGATAAATATTTTGTAATCGATTCATTTGATCAATTGTATTCCTCCATTCCTGATATCGAAGAAGGATTGAAGAAGAGAATTTGATTACCTCCCTCTCCTTCAGAATAGCCCACCACTAAGCCCACCACTAAGCCCACCACTTTAGCCCACCACTTTAGTGGTGGGTGATGGAAAAAAATCATTTCTTTTTTTCATTTCTTCCCTTATCTTTATTAAAAATAAATTCTATGAGAAGGGCATATTTATCATTATTTGTCTGCATAAGCCTGCTGCTTGCATCTTGCGCCAAGCCTGATTTTTTTGATTTCTTTGGCGGAAATAATCATCCAACACCCGAGCCGCCACGTCCTGATTGTGAGCTTCCTCTGCCTGATCCCAGCACTAATGCTACTACTACTGTTGAAGTGAAAGTGATAAGAGATTGCACCGGCACTTACATCAGATATCATGAAAAGGATTACCAAGTTTGTAATTTTGAAATACTCAAGGATATTGAAGATGATAAGATTATTACAGTAGAATTATATCGAATGGAATCATGCGATAATCCTGCTTTCAATGATTTGATTGTATGTATGATGGCTCACGAAAACGAAGGATGGGTGAATATTCTCTCTGTTCAGTAATTTTCTTTTCGCCGCCTTCCACAGTAACCTCTGTTTAAAGGTTTAGTTGTTTAGATTAAACGCATAAGCATCCTAAACATCTAAACCCCTCAACCATCCAAACGTTTTTCTCGCCCACCATTTTATCATAGCCCACCATTTAAATGGTGGGCTAGCCGCCTTTTTTTTAATGGAATCATCTTTTAAAAGTTTAGAAATTTAGATTAATCACATAAGTTCCACTAAACATCTAAACCCCTCAACCATCCAAACGTTTTTCTCGCCCACCATTTTATCATAGCCCACCATTTTATCATAGCCCACCATTTAAATGGTGGGTAATAAATCATTCCAGCCATTGCATCTTATCATTTTTACAAATAACGGGACATGTAGTTTTGTATGCATGATGCCGATTGTTTTCAATTGGCGCATCTCACCGCATTATGAACAAAGAGTTTAAAAAATCCATGGTTGATAATATTTCAAATCAACAATCATTACCCAAATCTCCCACCGGCATAAAGGGTTTTGACGACATTACTTTTGGCGGCCTTCCGTTGAATCGTCCGGTTTTGTTGGTAGGGGGTATAGGTTGT
>VERM01000133.1 GCA_018882645.1 Ferruginibacter sp. | reverse complement strand
TTGCAATCCAATGAATGGGATGTTGTACACAAGGGTAATTTTTTTATCGGGAATATTTATCTGGATTATACAATTATCAAAGAGAAGTACAATAAACTTGGATTTGATCTGTATTGTGTAGATGTTTTTGGCTGGCTCGACAGAGAAAGAGTATATGGCTATGTGGATGACAATGAAAGGTATCTGGCTTTTCAAATAGCTGTGGTTGAATGGATGTCATCCTGGTATCATCGTCCCGATGTGATTCATGTTCATGACTATCATGCCGGATTGATACCATTTATGCTCCGGCATTGCTATGCGTACAGACATTTATCTGCTATACCTGTCGTACTTACCATTCACAACGCTCAATATCAGGGTTGGATGAATTGGGAAAAGGCTTCTTTCATTCCAATTTGGGATCCATGGAAAAGAGGCTTGTTGGAATGGAACAATCAAATCAATCCACTAGCGTCGGCCATTAAATGTGCAGATAAAGTAAACACGGTAAGTCATGGTTATTTGAGGGAGCTTACTTATAATGCCAATGGGCTGGAGAAATTATTTGATTATGAAATGGGCAAGTGTAGTGGCATTTTGAATGGTATAGATTACAGCGTTTGGGATCCGGAGAGAGATACTTACATACTGGATAATTTCAGTACCGATGATTTCAATCATGGCAAAGGTCTGAATAAGAAAAAATTATGTGATGATTTTGGATTGGATGTTCAATTGCCATTGGTTGTTTTTATAGGTCGTTTGGTTTCCGAAAAATCGGCCGATTTGTTGCCATCAGCTATCACCAGGGCATTTGAGGAGAGCGAAGACAAATTTAATTTTATCGTACTGGGAAATGGCGATCCGGAAATTGAGAATAATCTTCAAAAAATACACAACACATGTTTCGGTTATTATCACTCACAAATCCAATACAATGAAAAATTGAGTCATCAGCTCTATGCCGGAGCTGATTTTTTGCTGATGCCTAGCAGAGTGGGGCCATGTGGACTGAATCAGATGTATGCCATGCGTTACGGGACAGTGCCTATCGTCAGAAGGACCGGGGGGCTGGCAGATACGGTAATTGATTATGGAGATGTCAATGGTTATGGTCTTTGTTTTAATAATGCGGATGTGTATGATATTGTAAATGCAATAAAAAGAGCGGTTTATTTGTACAAAGACAAAGAGACCTTATCCCGGTTAATATTTCAGATGATGAAAATCAACAACAGTTGGGAGAATAGTGCGCAAACATATATCGATCTTTACAATCCAATTTTTAAATAATAATTGCTATGCTAAGTAAACAAGTTGTTGCAGTCATTTTAGGCGGAGGCGCCGGAACGAGATTGTATCCTTTGACCGCTACCAGGAGTAAGCCTGCCGTTCCCATTGCAGGTAAATACCGATTGGTGGATATCCCCATTTCGAATTGTATCAACAGCAACATCAACAGAATGTTTGTGCTAACACAATACAATTCTGCTTCCTTGAACAAGCATATCAAGAATACCTATCAATTCAGCGGGTTCAGCAGTGGTTTTGTGGATATTCTTGCTGCTGAGCAAACACCCGACAGTCCGGGTTGGTTTCAGGGTACGGCTGATGCCGTCAGGCAATCCCTGAAGCATATAAAAAACAATGAGTTTGAATACGTTCTCATATTGAGTGGAGATCAGCTGTATCAGATGGATTTTGGTGAAATGATAGACAATCATCAGGCTATGGGCGCCGACATTTCCATAGCTACTATTCCGGTAGGAGAGAGAGAAGCTCCTGAATTTGGAATCCTCAAAGCCAACGAAGAAAGTTTAATAACTTCTTTTATAGAAAAACCTTCTAAAGAACTTCTTCCTGAATGGGTGAGTCAAACCGGACAACAGATGCAAGAACAGGGAAGGGTTTATCTAGCGTCTATGGGAATTTATATTTTCAATAGAAAAGTAATTTTTGGTCTGTTGAATGAAGAGAAAAAAAATGCTACCGATTTTGGAAAAGAAATCATTCCCGATTCCATCAGTCAACATAAGGTAATCAGCTATCAATATGATGGATATTGGACAGATATAGGTAATATCCATTCTTTCTTTGAAGCCAATCTGGCGTTGACTTTAGATATACCTCCATTTAATCTTTTTGACAACAACAAAATGGTTTTCAGCAGGGCAAGGATGCTTCCTCCTGCCAAGATCAGTGGTACAATCATTAACAATTCGATTATAGCAGAGGGTTCGATTATTCATGCGGAAAAAATATCCAATTCTGTTATTGGCATCAGAAGCCGTATTGGAAAGGGCAGCATTATTGTGAGTTGTTTTGTGATGGGGAATGATTTTTATGAAACTATAGAAGAAATTGAGCGTGATAATGAAATTGGTATTCCCAAAGTTGGAATAGGAGATTACTGCGATTTGTCGAATGTGATAACCGATAAAGACTGTCGCGTAGGGAATAATGTAACCATTAAGGGGGGGAGTCATCTGGAGGACATGGATCATTCTTTATTTGCCATCAAAGATGGAATTGTGGTTATCAAAAAAGGCGCTATCATCAATGATGGTTTTGAGTTAAAATGACAAGGGCTTTAACCACTCAGGTTCATTTTTATGATCAGCAATCGTTTAAAAAATTACTTTTTGATTAGGATGGTATTTTTTATAATTTTGCAAATACAAACGGTGGTTGTAGCTCAGTTGGTTAGAGCACCAGATTGTGATTCTGGGGGTCGTGGGTTCGAGCCCCATCATCCACCCCAAACTATTAATCTCCCTTCTTTCGGGAGATTTTTTATATATACCATCGGCAATTTGTTTAACAAAATATTATTAGCTGAGATTGTCTTTGCCTTAATCAATTGGGATTAAATATCATTATATTTACAATATGCAAAAAATTGCAGATTTTGTTATGAGTAAAAAGTTTATACCTGTCATTGTCCTTCTAACCGGAATCAGTATATTACTTACTTTCAGCGGTCTAGGAAATTTTGAAAAAAAATCGGATAATCCGAAAGATAAATTTGCGAAAATTTTACGCAATGTATCTGTCTTGCTGGAAGACGGACATTACAGCCCTCGTAAAATTGACGATGCTTTCAGTAAAGATGTTTTTAAAAAGTTTATTGAAGGGCTTGATGATGAAAAAAAAATCTTCGTTAAGTCTGACATCGATTCTCTCCGTAAATATGAAATCAGCATAGATGATGAAATTCATGGAAAAGATTTGCAGTCTTTTTTTGCCGTCAACGAAATTTATCTAAAAAGATTGGCGGAGGTCTCTGAATTATATAAGAAATTCCTCGATAAGCCTTTTAATTTTAATATGGATGAGTCCATACAAATGGATCCGGAAAAAAATGATTTTCCTAAAAATATAGGTGAAAGAGATGAGTTATGGAGAAAGAGGGTGAAATATGCTGTACTGATGAAGTATGTTGATTTGCAGGAAGAGCAAGAAAAAAATAAGGGAAACAAAAATTTCAAAAAGAAGGCAGATAGTACTTTAGAGAGAGAAGCAAGAGATCTGGTCAGGAAACAAATGGACAGGACATTCAAGGCTAAAAAAAGTAAAGAGACCATTGATGAAAACTTCAGCACCTTCGTCAACTCCATGACATCTTTAATGGATCCGCATACCAATTATTACCCCCCTGTTGATTTGAGATCTTTCAATGAATCCATGAGTGGTCGATTTTATGGAATCGGCGCTCAGCTAAAAGAGGAGGACGGTAAAATTAAAATCGCAAGTCTGGTCAGCGGTGGTCCTGCATGGAAGAATGGTGAGCTTAAAGAGAACGATGAGATCATTGCAGTTGCACAAGGTAATGAGCCGCCTGTTGACGTTACAGGCTTTGCTGTTTCTGAGGCTGTCAAATTGATACGTGGATCAGAGAAAGGTTCTGAAGTCAGACTAACCATCAAAAAAGTTGATGGCTCAACGAAAGTTTTGGTGCTGTTGAGAGACGACATCAAGCTTGAAGATACATTTGCCAAGTCTGCCATTATTCTTGGCACGTATAAAATCGGGTATATTTACCTTCCTGAATTTTATGCTGATTTTGAAAGGCCAAAAGGAGCAAGATGTGCAGTTGATGTAGCAAATGAAATTGAAAAATTAAAAGCTGAAAAGGTAGATGGAATCATTCTCGATTTAAGGGGTAATGGGGGAGGTTCACTGTACGATGTAGTTCAAATGGCGGGATTATTCATCTCAGATGGCCCGATCTGTCAGGTTAAATCTCGTGATGAGAAGCCCGAAGTATTAAAAGACAGGGATGTGGCGATAAAATATGCCGGACCTCTTGCCGTAATGGTTGATGGTACGAGTGCTTCCGCTTCTGAAATTTTTGCTGCAGCGATACAGGATTATAAAAGAGGGATTGTTTTGGGGAGCTTCTCCACTTATGGGAAAGGTACTGTTCAAAGAACGATACCTCTGAATCCGGAAGGTGAACTATTGTCTCTTTCTTCAAAAAGAACTGATGAGTTGGGTTCTGTAAAACTAACTTTACAAAAGTTCTACAGAATAAATGGTGGGGCTACTCAGCTTAAAGGTGTTACTCCGGATATCATCCTACCCGACAGATTCGATTATCTCAAATTCAGAGAAAAAGACAATCCAAGTGCCTTACCTTGGGATGAAATTCCACAGGCCGAGTACAAAGTATGGGATAAAAATTTGAATATGGATAAAATCCTTCCTGAAGTTTCAAGTGAGATTTCTCAGAGTGATGTATTTAAAAAACTAAAAGCAAATATTGATCTTTTAGAGAAATTCAACAATAAAGAGTATACATTGAACATTGTCAGATATAAGCAAGAGCAGAAAAAAATAAAAGAAACTTACAAGCAAATTGAGGATTTGACAAAACTCGCTAATCCGCTTCAGATTAAAAATATTGAAGCAGATTTGTCTCTTATCAATGCTTCTGAAGATAAAATTGAGAAAAACAAATTGTGGCTTAAAATACGCAATACGGACATTTATATTGATGAATGCGTAAAAGTGATGAACAGACAAATTTCACTGAGCAAATAAGCCAGTAGAAAAAACAAAAACAGATTCCGAAATGGATTCATTCCGAAAGAAGGAATTCAAATGGAATTTTTAATCTTCTGCTCCAGCTTTTTTCAGAGTGATCGTCTTCCGGAAATTCAAGGGTTATCCAATTTTTTTTGACATATCTCTTTTTTTTCATGGTTTTATCTACTTCAGTTTGGCTGACTTTATAGAGCGTATCTAGTGTCAGGCCTCCATAATCAAAATAAATCTTGTTTTTTTGGGGATCAGGTAGTTTCTTTTTCAGATAATCATTGATGGATTTCGGGAAAGGATTGTTAATGTTGCTGAAAAGCACGGGCCAATGAGTGGAGA
>VERM01000132.1 GCA_018882645.1 Ferruginibacter sp. | reverse complement strand
TAGGAATGCTGTCAAATTCATGGTTTGGTTTAAAAATCTTCCAATTCTCTTCTCTTTCCAATAAACCAATAAAATTAAAATACTTTTGAAGTCCTTCCTTTTCTCCCATATTGAATTGCTCAATGGCCAGCAAATCACCCGTTTCTGAATATTTCCGCCAATAGCCATGTTTTTTCCCCTCAACATATACACCCTCTTCTTCGTAGGCATAATCATCATTCAATTCATATTTTTTGGAAACCCATTTCCCAACCATGTTACCATTGAGATCTGTGGCATTAATGGTATCACCTTTGACGCTGATTTCGTAAGCTTTATATTGCGCCAATGCTGCATTCACTGTAATGAGTAATATTAAAATCAAAATAAATCGAAAATGATATTTTACCATACCTTGAGTATTTGCATAAAAAAGAGTTCAAAAAATACACTAACTTGAACAAATTTAAAGAATAGTGAGATTAGAACATTGTTAAATTCTACTTATCGTATAACCTAAAATGGCAAATTACAAATCCTATTTCAAGATCAACGCAGCTCCGGAATATGTGTACAAAGCCCTCACTAATGCGGCTACCATTCAGCTATGGTCTGGTTCACCGGCAACTATGGAACCCATCGAAGGATCTGAGTTTGCCTTATGGGAAGAAAGTATAACGGGGAAAAACCTGTCTTTCATTCCAGACAGACAAATTGTACAGGAATGGGATTTCGGTGATCAGGAGCATTCTTCCATTGTAAGCATCACACTTCACAAAGATAAAGGCGAATCGACATCAGTAGAACTCAAGCATACCAATATACCTGATGATGTATATGAGAATATTGTCGATGGATGGAACCTTAATTATTTTGGAGCCTTGGCTGAATTTTACCGAGAGTAAAATTTATTTTATTTCGAGTTGTAACAAACTGCTACCTTCCAAAAAAGCCTCGAGTTTATCCCCTACAATCGTTTCACCTACTCCCGCAGGTGTTCCGGTAAAAATAAGATCACCGATATTGATGGAGAAGTATTTGGAAACATGCGCGATGATACTGTTAAAACTGAAAATCATATTTTCTGAATTCCCCTTTTGAACGGTTTCGCCATTTTTATTGAAATGAAATGAAATGTTCTTTTTGTTGATTTCAGGAGTCAAATCAACCCATTTACCAACCACTGCAGAGTTGTCAAAAGACTTTGCTTTTTCCCAGGGAAGTCCTTTTTTTTTACAGTTTTCCTGTATATCTCTTGCAGTAAAATCGATGCCTACCGTAATCGCATTATAGTAATTGCCTGCATTACGCTCCTGAATGTATCTGCCGTTTTTGGAAACGCGCAAAACCAACTCACATTCATAATGCAATTCATTGGTAAACTCAGGGTAATAAAAAGGATTATTGGGTTGTAAAACCGCGCTTTTAGGTTTCATGAAAATCACGGGCTCATCGGGAATTTCGTTCCCTAACTCTTTAGCGTGTTCCGCATAATTCCTCCCAATACAAATGATCTTCATAAATTATATTACCGATTATTCAAAACGATAACCGTTTACAAAAATATACAAAAACTGTTGAAAAGAAGCAGACAACAAATGCCATTAAAAAAATAAACCGGTATAAAAATTCAATTTTTATTGGGTTCAAAGTTCAGATGATTGAACAAACTCATGGTTTTTTCAATTCCAATAGTTGCAAAACTCTCAATCATTTCGATTGATTTTTCAATTTTAAATTTAACAATGTCCTTTTCATCATCTTTCCATTTGCCCAATACAAATTCGGCCTGCATGCCTTTGGGAAAAACATTGCCAATTCCAAATCTCAATTTAGGATAATGGTCTGTGCCCAGTATATTTTGAATATCTTTTAAGCCATTGTGACCCGCATCAGTTCCGCTTCCTCTCAGACGCAGCTTGTGTATAGGCAAGGCCAGATCGTCTACAATGGTAAGCGTTCGATCCAGGGGTACCTTTTCTTTTTCTTGCCAATATTTAAAAGCCCTGCCACTCAGATTCATATAAGTGGTGGGGCAAATACAGATGAAAATTTTCCCCTTCCATTTAACCTCAGCAACCTGAGCCAGCCGATCTGATTGAAAAACGCCTCCATGTTTGGACGCGAAAGCATACACCACATCAAATCCAATATTATGTCGCGTGTGCGCATACTCGTTACCGATATTTCCCAGGCCGACTATAAGAAATTTAGACATAAGCGAAAAAGAGAAGGAAAGAATTTATACTATAAGCTATTGAGTAATTGCTGAAGATCAGATTCAGTCTTGATAAGCACATCCCTGACTTTGGATCCCTGGCTGGCACCCACAATCCCGGCAGCTTCAAGCTGATCCATCAATCTGCCTGCTCTGTTGTAACCCAGCTTCATTCTTCTTTGAAGGAGAGAGGTACTTCCGCTCTGACTGCTCACGATCAATCTTGCAGCATCTTCAAATAAGGCGTCTTTATCATTCACATCAAAATCCTTCCCATCCATATCTTTCTCATCCATATACTCAGGAAGAAGGAAAGCCTGAGGATATCCCCTCTGGTCTCCGATGAAATCAACAATTTTTTCCACTTCAGGCGTATCCACGAAAGCGCATTGCAGCCGCACCACCTCTCCGTTGTAGCTGATAAGCATGTCGCCCTTTCCGATCAACTGCTCCGCACCGCCAGTATCAAGAATGGTTCTGCTGTCGATTTTACTGCTCACCTTAAAGGCTATACGTGCAGGGAAATTCGCTTTAATTGTTCCTGTAATGATATTGACTGAAGGGCGCTGAGTGGCTATAATAAGATGAATACCAACGGCTCTGGCAAGCTGAGCCAATCGGCCAATTGGCATTTCAATCTCTTTCCCTGCTGTCATGATCAAATCGGCAAACTCATCCACTACCAATACGATAAATGGCAAAAATTGGTGTCCTTTTTCCGGATTCAATTTTCGGGCGGCAAATTTTTCATTGTATTCCCTGATGTTCCTGCAGCCGGCTTCTTTAAGCAAGTCGTATCTGTTATCCATCTCAATACACAATGCATTGAGTGTATGTACCACCTTTTTGGTATCCGTAATAATCGCGTCTTCTTCGCCGGGCAGTTTGGCCAGAAAATGTTTTTCAATGGTGGTATAAATGCTCAATTCAACCTTCTTAGGGTCAACCAAAACAAACTTCAGCTGAGAAGGATGCTTGCTGTATAATAATGAAATGAGTATAGCATTCAACCCTACTGATTTACCTTGCCCGGTGGCACCTGCCATCAAAAGATGCGGCATATTGGCAAGGTCGACTATGAAATTTTCGTTGTCGATTTTTTTACCGATTGCAATGGGAAGTGAAAAATTATTGTTCCTGAACTTGTCGGCTGACAAAAGCGTCTTCATGCTCACAATCGTCTTTTTGGCATTCGGCACCTCTATGCCAATAGTGCCTTTCCCGGGAATAGGTGCAATGATTCGAATACCCAATGCAGCCAGACTCAGAGCGATGTCATCTTCCAAATTTTTTATTTTGGATATCCGAACACCTGCTTCTGGAATGATCTCATATAAAGTAACTGTAGGCCCTATTGTAGCAGCAATTTTTTGTATATCTATGTCATAATTTTTCAGGGTATTGATGATCTGATTTTTATTATTTTCCAACTCTGCAGGATCCTGTATGATTTTTTCACTTCCATGATTTTCGAGCATATCAACTGTTGGATATTTATAGTCCCGCAAATCAAGTATCGGATCATACGATTTCTGCTTATTGGAGTTATTTGTATTTACCGATTCTTCTTTTTTAATTTCGGCAGTTTTAATTTCCAATGCAAGATTATCAGAGTTTTCAGCAATAGAAGGGTGGTTCTCTTTCAAAGCGGTTTCTTCTGCGATTTCAACAGCTTCTAATACAAGTGGAATGGATGAGTTGATTTCACCTTCAACTTTAGCATCCGGTTGCTTTTCATCTAATAGCCTATTACCGCCAGTTTGATATTTATTTGTATTATCGCCATCATACTCATCAGGCTCAGAATGGATATTTACTCCATCAGATTCAGTTGGGCTATCCTCCTTTTTTTTACGGACAGACATTTTGAATGTGGGATTGAAACGCCATATGATGTATGAAAAGAATGATACAAGAATCAGCGCAATAGTACCCACATTTCCAACGGTGTTGATCAGCCAACTTCTGCACATGTCTCCAAATGCTCCTCCCCAATAATGCTGTCCGGCACCGATGTATTCAGCAATCGTAGAAGCAGTCACACTGATCAGAGGCAGTCCAACGAAAACATATTTCAGATTTCGTACAACAGAAAAATATTTTTGACCGACCAGCAAATTGATGCCAATGACAAAAAACAGACTGCAGAACAAAAATGAGGCGATTCCAAAACCATAGTCCATGAATAAAAATGACAGAAAAGCCCCGAGAGTTCCCATCATATTATTGACCTTGATGTCTGTCTGCCAAAGCAACTTAGTAAATCTCTTGGATATTTGAGATTGATCTTCATTCCACGTGTACAAATGAGAAGAGAAAGCAACGAAGAATAATACAGTGAGAAGTAAAAAAAAGGTGCCCAGAATTTTACGGGTACGTTCATCTTTGATCAACTGTTTTACTTTAACAGTCTCTACTTTATCATCTTTAAGCACCTCTTTATCAGACCCCTTAGCTTTTGTTTTTTTTGCCATTTTTGAAAGTAACTGCAAGTAAATTTAAATGATAATATACGAATGAATGCAATTTAATGCGATTCAGTAAAATTAAGATAAAAGAAGCAATGTCATGATTTTCTGGCGTATATTCCAAAGAATAGAAGCCCCCATCCCAAGATAAATGAAGTGCCGCCAATGGGTGTAATCGCTCCCAGAAATGAAAAGGCCGGATAAACCATAGACAGTACAAACAGAGACCCGGAGAAAATTACAATACCTGCAATAAAAAATCGACAGGACCAGAGCATTGATTTAGATGGAAATTCCTTGTAGAGTATTGCTGCGGCAATCAGAGCGAAAACATGATACAATAGATACCGGACACCGGTTTCAAAAATGATTAAAGCCTTCTCTTCAAGCCTGTCCTTGAGAATATGAGATGCGAAGGCTCCCAATATCACACCAAGCATTCCCAAAATGGCTGCAGTCTTCAGATATCCTTTCAGCATATTATTTTATCTGTTATGTTTGTTGATAATAGGCCCGATGGTTTCTTTTGATAATGCTGAGATTGAGAGTTGAATTTTTGCCTTTGAGTAAAAAGGTTCCCTTTCCCTTAGTTTTTGCTCTATGAAGAACAAAAGTTCTGCCTGATTGAGTTTTTTGAGTAACGGTCTTTTATCCAGCTCATTCATGACATTGGACAGAATAGAAGGCGCATCAGCCTTCAGA
>VERM01000131.1 GCA_018882645.1 Ferruginibacter sp. | reverse complement strand
ATATTACATATGCTGGTAGCCGAATTAATCAACAATAATATACCCCGCCTGCAGTTACAAGATACAGTAGGCAAAGCCCGCCAGCTTATCAATGACTTTAAACTAACCCATCTCCCCGTTGTATCGGAAAATAAATTTCTGGGATTGATCAGTGAAGAAGATCTTCTGGATGTAGAAGATGAAAAGATTCCAATTGAATTGATCCAGGAAAATCTTGCAAGCGTCTTCGTATTTGATGACATTCATTTTCTAAACGCCATAAGTGTATGTAATCAGCACGACACAAGTGTTGTTCCCATCTTAAATAAATCCAAAGGATTTGTTGGTATAGTTACCGTTTCGGATTTACTGAAAGTTTTAGGTAGTTTTACCGGAGCCAATGAAATTGGAGGAATCATTGTGCTTGAAATGGAACGGTCTCAATTTGCTATCTCCGAAATCAGCCGGATTGTGGAAAGCAACGACTCTACCATATTGCATCTGAATACAATGACAGATACATCCACCGGCATTCTTACCGTTACGCTCCATATAAACAACCGCGAAATTTCCGCTATTGTTGCCAGCTTTGAACGCTATGACTATAATGTCCGCTATCATTTCGGAGCAGAAAATTTTTCCAACGAAATTGAAGACAACTATAAAAATCTGATGAACTATCTGAATTTATAGTGATGCTATTTTTATACTTTTGTCTGGCATTGGCCTTTTTGTCAAAGCATCAAGATGAAAGTATATGCTGAATCAAAAGATTTTTTTTGGGATTTTCATTGTTTTTGGCTTCTCCTTACCCGGAATCGCTCAGCAAAGTACTTCTGTTTTTCCAACGAATAACATAGACTTCTTAATGGATACTGACACAACAAGTATGATACATGTGGATTCCATTCTGATTATAGGAAACAGAAAGACCAAAGACTATATTATTTTAAGGGAATTGAAAATAAAAAAAGGAGACTCCATAACTGCGGTAATCTTAAAAAGGTTAATAAAGGAAACGAGAGAATTGATATATAACACCAATCTGTTTGCAGAGGTGGATATAGAGCCCTCATTTATCAGCCCATCAAAGGTTTTCATTCGGATCAATGTGAAAGAAAGATGGTACATCTATCCCAATCCTATTTTCAGCCTTACCGATCGGAACATCAATGAATGGTGGAATGTGTATAATGCCGATTTGGGTAGAATCAACTATGGTATAAAATTCACTCATTATAATTTTACCGGCAGAGCCGATCAGTTGCGGCTCAACATGCTCAATGGATATAACAGAAATATTTTCTTGGAATACAATAATCCCAATATCAGTAAAGATTTAAACAAAGGCTTATCGATTGGCGTAAACTATATTCAAAATAAAGAATTTCCCTTCAAGACTTCATTCGACAATCAATTGGTACAATTCAGGAAAGACAATTACGCAAGAGAGTCACTCAGTGTACTTGGGGTATATAAAATACGGAAAGGATACTACAGAAGACATTCGTTTTCTCTTCAATATACTTACATTCGAGTCAATGACAGCGTAGTAAATTCGAAATATAATTCCGCATACTTCAATTCGACAAGCCCTTCCGTCAGCTTCATAGATTTTGGATATGGGTTTCAATATGTCAATGTTAACAATATCAACTATCCATTGAAAGGTGAAATTTTCTCAACACATATAACAAAAAGAGGATTAGGCATTTCAGGTGGAATCAATATGCTGATGCTGGATGTCAGCTACAGAAAATTTATTCCACTGCCTAAAAAATATTATTTCAGTTTGCAAGGTTTTTCCAAAATCAAACTGCCTTTCAATCAACCATATATCAATCAAAGAGCCATGGGCTATGGAAATTATTATTTAAGAGGGTTGGAAAACTATGTTATAGATGGAGTTTTTTTGTTTCTGACTAAAGTCACATTCACCAAAAAAATATTCTCCGTTAAAATTCCGGTTCCTTTTCGGTTCAATGCCATTCCCAATATTCCCATAGCATTATATGCCAAAACATATACAGATGGAGGATACGCACACACCAACATTGAAACAAGATCAAAATTAAATAACAAGCTACTTTATACAAGTGGGCTAGGAGTAGATATTGTCAGTCTTTATGACATCACCACCAGCCTGGAATATAGTTTTAATCAATTAGGTCAAAAGGGGTTATTTTTGCATTTCAGAAGCAGTTTCTGATCATTGCTTGAGAAGTAAAAAAATTTAAACTTCAAAAAAACAATTTTGAATTTTGAATTTTGAATTTTCAATTAACTCTTAAAAAATGAAAATAGCCATATATAGTCGCGGATTAGAAAATGCACCCATAAATGATATCAGTCAGTTACTGAATCAACTTATCAAAGTTGGTGCTGAGCCGATTATTTACCAGGATTTTTTTAATCTCATCTACTCCGCAATCAAAATAGAGGGCAAGTATTCTACTTTCAGTGCCGGAGATGACCTCGATCCTGAAATAGACTGTATAATCAGTTTAGGTGGAGATGGAACCATGCTGGATACTGTCACACTCGTTAAAGATTCTGCTATTCCCATTCTTGGAATCAACTATGGCAGACTTGGTTTTTTGGCAAATATTGGTAAAGATGAGGTTGAAGACGCAATTGATGCGATTGTCAACAGGAAATATGTGTTGGATAAAAGATCCCTAATTCATCTTGATGCGAATATTCCTTTATTTGGACAAACACCATATGCGTTGAATGAATTTTCAATTCATAAAAAAGATAGTTCTCCGATGATTAAAATACACACTTACCTCAACGGAGAATTTCTCAATACCTACTGGGCCGACGGACTCATTGTTGCCACTCCAACCGGATCTACCGGATACTCTCTCAGTTGCAGCGGTCCTGTGGTTTTTCCTGATAGTTGTAATTTTATCATTACCCCCGTTGCACCTCACAACCTGAATGTGCGACCGATTGTCGTACCTGACGACAATATCATTTCATTTGAACTGGAAGGCAGAACGGATGGGTTTTTATGCACGCTCGACAGCAGAAGAGAAATTGTCACCAAAGAAATACAACTGGCAGTAAAAAAAGAAGAATTCTCCGTCAATCTACTCCGCATGAATGAAAACAATTTCCTGCAAACACTTAGAAATAAATTAAGCTGGGGGCTGGATAAAAGAAATTAATCCTTAACAGCGGAATTTTATGACTGAAAAATCAAATAAGATAAGACTGATCTTCGTCATATACTGGTTCCTTCTCGCCTATGTAGTAGCCGCACTGATTTGGTGGTTTATCGCTCTTTCCCGCCAAAATTCCCAAATGACAGATTATAAAATTGAAAGAATACAAGCCAACTCTGCTGACTATAATAGCCAATACCACAAAATTATTGATGAAAAAAACAGAAAAGAATATCAATACCTTGGTGAAGGAGCAATATTTTTATTACTCATTATAGCCGGTGCTATATTTTTATACAAAGCAGTAAATAAACAACTGAAAATAAGCAGACAGCAACAAAACTTCATGATTGCGGTTACGCACGAATTGAAAACACCTATTGCCATAACCAAACTGAACCTTGAAACTCTCGAAAAAAGAAAACTGGATGACGATCAGCAAAGACGTCTCATTAACAATACGCTTGATGAGGCCAATAGAATGAATACGCTTTGTAACAATCTGCTGCTATCTTCTCAATTTGATGCGGGAGGTTATAAAATCACCAAAGAGCCTGTTTTGTTAAATGAATTGATAGAAAACTCTTTCAATGATTTCAAAAAAAGACATCCCGGAAGAAATTTTGTCAATACAATCAATGAAAATATACATATCGTTGCAGACAGCTTATTGATGCAAATGGTAATCAATAATCTTTTGGACAATGCCATAAAATATTCTCCAAAAGAAGGAAAAATAACTGCTGCTGTTCAAAAAAACGAAAAAACATATATTGTAAGCATATCAGATGAAGGAAATGGAATCAACCATACAGAAAGAAATAAAGTGTTTGAAAAATTTTACCGATCCGGATCGGATGCAAATAAAAAAGCAAAAGGTACCGGCCTGGGCTTATACCTGTCTCAAAAAATAATTTCTGCTCATGGCGGAAAAATCAGCATTGATGACAATCAACCCAAAGGAAGTATATTCATGCTTGAACTAAATAAAACAGTCTGAATCAAATATGCCTGATAATCATTTTTCAATATTATTGGTAGAAGATGAAGAAAATCTTCAGGAGGCACTGAAGCTCAATCTAGAACTGGAAGGATATGAAGTATCAAGCAGTTATGACGGCGCAGACGCATTGAACAAAATCAAGCAAGAGCATTTCGATCTAATCATTCTTGATGTAATGCTTCCTGAAATAGATGGTATAACAGTTTGTGAAACCATTCGCTTACAAAACATATTTATCCCTATTTTGATTCTTAGTGCTAAAAACAGCAGCGCTGACAGAGTTGCCGGATTAAAGAAAGGCGCTGATGATTATCTTACCAAGCCATTCAACCTTGAAGAACTTTTGCTTCGGGTAGATAAACTGATTAAAAAAGACAAACAGCTTTCTTCTAAAACCATCATTCCTGAAATCTATGCTTTTGGTAAAAATAAAATAGACTTTAAAGCATTGGAATGTCAGAATAAAAAAGGAGATAAAATAACATTGACCAAAAAAGAAGGTATGCTGTTGAAGTTGCTGATTGAAAATAAAAATGAAGTGGTTACCCGCGAAAAAATTTTACAATCCGTTTGGGGATATAATGTGTATCCAAATACAAGAACCATAGACAACTTCATTCTGAATTTTAGAAAATATTTTGAAGAAGACAGCAGAAATCCGGTTTACTTTCATTCTGTCAGAGGTGCAGGCTATAAATTCACGTGCTGAGCACTGCAATTATAAATCTCCCAACTGAGGGCGAATGGTAATTTCTTCCACCACAGCCTGCTTTGACAATTGAGTTGAAGCATAAATCATTTGAGCTATATCATCCGCTTCCATTATTCTGTTTTGGGAATTGTCAAAATCACCCCAACTGTCTGTCAATACGGCGCCGGGAAAAACTGCAGTAACTTTTATTCCGTGCGGAAGCAATTCCTGTCTTAAATTCATACTGAAGCCATTCAGCGCAAACTTGCTGATACTGTATCCTCCTCCACCTTTATAAGCTTTCAATGAAGCAATAGAACAGATGTTGAATATATGTCCTGATTTATTTTGAATCATCGACGGAACGAGTACTCTTGTAAGATGATAAGCGCTAAACAGATTGATCCTCAACATTGAATCCAGCGTGTCTTCAGGTTCATCAATACAATTTCCGGGCAAATAATAACCGGCATTGTTTATCAAAATGTCTGGCGTTCCGTATTGCAGACAAAATTTTCCAAAGTCTATTACCTGTTGTTTTA
>VERM01000130.1 GCA_018882645.1 Ferruginibacter sp. | reverse complement strand
GTCATGAGGTTTGGGTTGAAACCAATGCGGGTGTGGGTGCCAACTTCAGTGATAAGGATTACAGCGAGGCTGGTGCAAAGATTGTATTTGAAAAAAAAGAGATTTTTAATTGCAATGTGCTTGTGAAAAGTGCGCCTGTGAGTGACGAAGACTGCGATTTGTTGAAGCCCAATACTACAATCATTTCTCCTATCCATCTGGCAGTGATGAAAAAAGAGATTTTACGTAAGATGATGGAAAAAAAAGTCACTGCGCTCAGTTTTGAAAATCTAAAAGACGACAGTGGACACAATCCTATCGTAAGGAGTATGAGTGAGATTGCAGGAAGTGCTGTGATGTTGATAGCGGGTCAATATCTGAGCAATGCTAATGACGGAAAAGGTGTTTTGGTGGGAGGTATCAGCGGTATTCCACCCACAAAGGTCATCATTATTGGAGCGGGAATTGTTGGTGAGTATGCTGCAAGAACTGCATTGGCTATGGGGGCGAGTGTAAAAATATTTGACAACAGTATTTACAGACTGAAGCGTCTTCAGAATAATATTGGTGTTCGTTTATGGACCTCCGTTATAGAGCCGAAAATTTTGGGCAAGCAGCTTAAAACCTGTGATGTTGCCATCGGAGCTCTTAGCGGCGGCTCCGGCAGAACTCCTGTGGTTGTTTCGGAAGAGATGGTGGGAGATATGCGTCCCGGATCAGTTATAGTTGATGTGAGTATAGACCATGGCGGTTGTTTTGAAACCAGTATGGTAACCACACATAAAAAACCGGTTTTTACAAAATACAATGTGATTCATTATTGTGTACCTAATATTCCCAGCGGTTTTGCGCGTACCGCTTCTCAGGCCATCAGCAATGTATTGATGCCTTTGCTGCTGGAAACAGGAGAAGACGGCGGTATAGATAATATCATTTGGCATAAGATCAATACAAGAAGCGGCATTTATCTTTTTAAA
This sequence comes from Ferruginibacter sp., assembly GCA_018882645.1. Taxonomy (GTDB): domain Bacteria; phylum Bacteroidota; class Bacteroidia; order Chitinophagales; family Chitinophagaceae; genus Ferruginibacter. The sequence continues at coordinate 4,430 of VERM01000130.1, read as the reverse complement.
GGATGTCTGACCAATGTATATCTCAGCGAACGATTCGGATTAAAATATACAGATTTGAATTTGCTTATTGCCAGTAAAAGATAGGCTACTTAAATTGGCTGATCTGAATGATTTCATTGCAGAAATCATATTCATGAGGATCGTTGCTGCTTACAATAAATACCCTATCTTCTGTGTGATTTTTTACCAGTGATTTGTAGAGTTGAATACCTTCTTCATCCAGATTGGTGGTGGGCTCATCCAGCAGTATGACTTCTGTATGGCTAAAAAATGCTTGCGCCAATTTGAGTCTTTGTTTCATCCCGCTGCTAAAATACCGTATCTGTTTATCTGCTGCATTTTTTAAGCCTGCATACTCAAGTATTTCATCCGATTTCCGAATTGTTTTTTTAAAGACTGAATGAAATCTGAGAAATTCAGAGGCGGTCATTTCTTCAATGAGTTCAAGATATGGAGCCGCTACAGATATTTGTTCGTATGGTTTTTTGTGAAGTATTAAATTGTTTTTCTTGCTGTAATACTTGATTTCTCCTTCAGAGTGCATGATTGCACCGCAGATGATTTGCAATAATGTGGATTTACCCGATCCGTTGTTCCCAGTTATGGCGTATTTTTCCCCTTTCTCAAAAATAAAAGTTATCCCGCGGAAGATCCACTCCCGATTGTACCTTTTGCCTAAATTATGAAGCTCAATTTGCATCTAAACCGTTCAAAGAAAACAATGAAATCTTTTTTTATTCATCATCCATGTTGCCTTTACTGTAGCGTTTGATAATTCCTCTTCCGCTATCCTGAATAAAAGTTACGATTTCATCTCTTTCATCCGTGGCTGCCAGCTCTTCTTCAATGTAATGAAGAGCCTGTGTTGTATTCATATTTTTATTGTAAATGATGCGGTATATGTCGAGGATGTGATTAATCTTATCGAGTGAGAATCCTCTGCGTTTGAGTCCTACAGAATTTACTCCGGCATAACTTAATGGGGTACGTCCGGCCTTGATATATGGGGGAACGTCTTTACTCACCAGCGAGCCTCCGGCAACGAATGCATGTTGTCCGATTTTTACAAATTGATGGACGGCACACATACCGGCCAAAATTGACCAGTCGCCCAGACAAACATGACCTGCCATTTGCGTATTGTTGCTCATGATGCAATTGTTGCCGATGATACAATCATGAGCGATATGGCTGTAGGCCATAATCAGACAGTTGTCACCTACTTTTGTTATCCACCTGTCTTTACTTCCTCTGTTTATGGTTACAAACTCGCGTATTGTTGTATTGTCGCCAATTTCTACGGTTGTATTTTCGCCTTCATATTTCAAGTCTTGTGGGATGCCGGCAATAACAGCACCGGGAAAAATTCTGCAATTGTTTCCGATTCTGGCTCCTTCCATAATGGTAACATTGCTTCCAATCCATGTGCCTTTTCCGATTTCAACGTTTTGATGTATTACGCTGAATGGATCAATCTTCACATTCGGAGCTAATTTTGCATTAGGATGTATATAAGTATGAGGGTGTATCATTCTATTGTTTTTGGATCATTTAGCAATCGGAGCGTTTAACGAGTTGAGCCGTTAATTCACCTTCGGTACAAAGTTTATTACCTACATACACACTGCCCTTCATTACGCATATGCCTCTCCTGATGGGTTCAATCAATTCAAGTTTTAAAATCATGGTATCGCCAGGGATAACCTTGTGTTTGAATTTACAATTGTCGATTTTCAAAAAATAAGTATCATAGTTTCCTTCAGGCATAGAGTTAATACAAAGAATACCTCCCGTTTGAGCAAGGGCTTCAATTTGCAGAACCCCCGGCATTACAGGATTCCCCGGGAAGTGGCCTTGAAAGAAGTTTTCGTTGAATGTGACATTTTTTATTCCCACTATATGTTTGTCTGAAAGCTCTATAATTTTATCCACCAGCAAAAATGGATATCTGTGGGGTAGTCTTTTTTCAATTTGCTGTAAGTTGTAAACGGGTTGTTGTATGTGATCGTAAACAGGGATATCCTTAGTGTGTTTGTTCTTCTTGATATATTGTTTGATTTTTTTAGCAAACTCAACATTACTGCTGTGTCCGGGTCTGTTGGCAATGATATGCGCCTTGATGGGATATCCAATCAAAGCCAAGTCACCAATGACATCCAGAAGTTTATGTCTGGCCGGTTCGTTAGGGAATCTCAATTCCAGATTGTTGAGATATCCTTCTGTTTTTACTTCAACTTTTTTTCTTCCAAAAGCCTTTGAAAGTCTTTGAATGGCCTCCTCGGTAAGTGGCTTATCTACCACAACAATCGCATTGTTGATGTCACCTCCTTTAATCAGGTTATTATCCAGCAGCATTTCCAACTCGTGTAAAAAACAAAATGTCCTGCATGTGGCAATATCTTTTTTAAAATCAGCCATTCTTTTCAGACCTGCGTGTTGTGTACCCAATACCGGGCTATTGAAATCAATCAGAGTAGTCAATTCATAATGGGTTGCCGGTAGTGCAGTCATTTCTACTCTTTTCTTTTCATCATAAAAAGAAATGTTGGTATCAATAGTATACCAGGCTTTAGCTGCATCCTGTTCAAGCACACCTGCTTTTTCAATGATATCGACAAATGGTCCGCTGCTTCCATCGATAATGGGTATTTCGGGCCCGTTCACTTCAATAAGACAATTGTCTACACCCATTCCGATAAGCGCAGCAAGTATATGCTCAACGGTACTGATTTTTGCATTATTTTGTTCTAGTGTAGTTCCTCTTGAAGTGTCGGTCACCAAATCGCAATCTGCTTTAATGATAGGAGCTCCCGGTAAATCGATGCGCTGGAATTGAAATCCAAAACCAGGATTTGCGGGTTTTAATGTCATATCCACATTTACGCCGGTATGAAGACCCGTTCCGGATATGCTAATCGGACCACATAGTGTATGTTGTTTATCCGGGTTGAAATCAATGTCCATACTAAAACTGTCAAATTTTTGCAAAGGTATTTTAAATAAGTCTTAAAAAGACTTTCAGGAAAGAAATAAGAATTTATGTAAAAAATAATAAAATCGTTTTGTATTGGTTTTCAATACAAAAATTACTTATTTTTCCGTATTTGAGTGAAGTGTTTTAATAATATTTTCCAGTTCTTTGATTCTTTTTTCAAGTGCTGGAAGATTTTTTGCAATCGCCTGACTCCGAAGAGCAGAGGTGTAATCATAAGCAGGTGAACCCGTTACGGCTGTATTGGGGATTTTCATGGATTTGCTGACGCCGCTTTGTGCATTAATCTTACTTCCATTGGCTATTTGTAAATGACCCACAATACCGGCCTGGCCTCCAATCATTACATTGTTGCCGATTTTGGTGCTTCCGCTTACACCGGCCTGTGCCGCTATGACGGTGTTATTTCCCACTTCAACATTGTGGGCAATTTGGAGGAGGTTGTCAAGTTTTGCTCCAGATTTAATGATTGTACTACCGATTGTCGCTCTATCAATTGTAGAGTTGGCTCCAATTTCAACATAATCTTCAATGATTACATTTCCAATCTGAGGAACTTTTTTTAGGGATCCGTCTTTTTGAGGAGCAAACCCAAAACCATCCGCACCGATGACAGTGCCGGCATGGATGATTACGCTACTTCCCACAATACATCCATGATAAATTTTAACTCCCGGATGAATGATTGAATGATTACCAATTACCACGTTGTTTCCTATGTATGCTCCAGGATAAATTTTTACTCCGTCTCCTATAATGCTTTTTTCACCCACATAGGCAAATGCACCTATGTAAACATTATCTCCTGTTTTTGCCGTAGCATCGATATACACCGGCTGTTGAATGCCTACAAGCTGAAATGTCTGGATTTGTTGATATTTTTCGAGTAAAATTGCAAAGGCACTGTAAGCATCCGTAACTCTGATGAGCGTTGATTTTATCGGTTGTTTAAGTTGGAGACTTTCGTTGATAATGACAATCGAAGCTTTAGTGGTGTAGAGGTAATCTTCATATTTAGGGTTGGCCAAAAAAGCAAGCTGATTTTTTTTGGCTTCTTCTATCTTTCCAAATGAATCAACTGCTTCTTTCAAACCTTCATATAAATTGATAACCTTTTCTTCTTCAAGATAAAGTTCTGGAACCGAAACAGCTTTGTTTAAACGGAGAAACTCTTCTTTTACTAGTTCATGAGTCGTGTCCCAAAGAACATCAACTAAAATCATTGCTAAATTATCTAAACCTTTCAAAGCTTCACGACGATGATTTGATTCGTAACAAACCAATTCATCATTGATACATGCAAGATAAATTTGCCCGTCCATTCTGCCTTTTTATTTAATAGCTTCTCGAATTTCAGTTACTCGGTCGACATCTGGCGGGCGATTATGTTTCCATCTATTAATTTTAAAACTGTTGAATAACTTGACAGGAACCCAAT
>VERM01000129.1 GCA_018882645.1 Ferruginibacter sp. | reverse complement strand
GTCTTGTACAAATGCTCAAGTCAATTATCTTGCAAAGAGATTGAGCCCTTCTCAAACAGACTGGTATAACCCCACGTGGACCACAATATTGCTAAGAAAATTAACATCCAATCAGGAACTTAAAGAAAAATTTATCAATCAGTATTGTTATCTGCTTTCGACATACCTGAGCGATGACAGCATTCAAAATAGAATTTCATATTTTAAGGAATGGTTAATGCCGGAAATCAATCGTCATTTGAACAGAAGAACTTTCAGGCAATCCATTGGAACCTGGGAGTCTCACATCCAAAGACTTCGGAATTTTTCAAAAAACAGATCGACTACGTCATTTGAGCATCTACAAGGATGCTTTAATTTAAGCAGTTCATACACGCTGCAGATTCATTCAAATATTCCGGCAAACAAAACCTTCATCAAAATAGCAGGAAACCAATCGCCAGGCTTTCCATTCAGAGGTAAGTTCTTTAAAGAAATCCCACTTTTGATTTCTGCAAAAGAAACCCATCCTCTGTATAAATTTACCGGATGGAGTGACAATGTCACGGAGAAAGAGCGTATCATTAAAATGCCCGTTGATTCTGTATTGGATCTCACCGCAAATTATTCTCCTGTCAAAACCTCGGATGATTTCAAAGCCTTTCAAATTCAAGGAATCATCAAGGATAAAGTAAACAAGATCAATTCGATTCTCATCAGATGCAACCATTCCACAAAAAGAAAACTCATTAAATTAAAAGAAGCGGTTTCCGGATCCATAATCGAACTCCAACTGACTGGAGATTCCAAAAATATGGTACTGACAAATGATACCGCCTACTGGAAAATGAAACATCCCGGATCTAATGATATACTCATCGAGTATAAAACACTGAAGATTTCAAAAAAAGGGTTTGAATACTACCTCACTGATGAAAACGAGGATATCATTGATTCAACAAGAAATATCAATCCGATTGAAGATGATGAAGATGGCACGATTTATCTGACCAGAACTGACGGAAATTTGATTGAAAGTATTGTTGAGCCCAACTTCAATCTATCATCAGACAAATCAAGTACACTCAATGGTGTATTTTCAAGATACAAATGGATAATTTTGTCTATGATTATTGGTTTCGCCGGAATCACAGGATTTATTCTATTTAAAAAATTCAGATTAAAAAAATGAAAAAAATAACAATTATAATTCTTGCATTTGCAGCCTTTACGGCAAATTCTCAATCCATATTTACAAAAAGAACTACCTATAAACAGAGAGAGATTGTTTTGTTCTCTGATGGCAGCTGGCAATATGTAAAACAAACAAATATAGACAACGTCATTCCTCAGAATTTAATTGAGAATGCAGTGTATGAAAATAAAGGAAGGAATTATTTATTTTTTGATTATCCTGCTCCTGAAAAACCATTTATATCATTGTCTTATTCTTCTAAAACTAATGTCTATAAAGATCCGTCTATATTCAATTATGAAAATGAGTTGTACAAAGAAATTAGTTCCGATAGTTTTTCACAAGTCCGAATGAAATTTACAGGAGATAGTGTCAGAACAATTATAACAGGAACAGATGCAACAACCTTCCTTCTTGATTCCAATAAAAACCATTATGTGGTAGTCATCTATCATGAAAACGGACTTCAGTCGTGGTATTACCCCATAAAGCTATCCAACCCGACCGTTGACCCAAAAAATCCGGGTCACATACTCGGATATGCAGACGACATATTCTACTTTCAGTTGCGTTACAGAAACAAAAGCATATCGCTGCAAGATATACTGAAGAAAAACAGTAATTATACCTTAAATAAAATTATTTTGGAAGCCAGCGACTTTCCGAAAAGCGACAGTAAGGGACGATATCAGGGGTTTATTAAATCCATCAATAAAAAAATCAATCAACAAAACATCAAATATAATTTTGAAAAAGAACTTAATAAAGATGCTGAACAAAAAACCAATTAATTCCGGAACAATATTGATTGTGGGTATGCTTTTTATGCTGAGTTATGGAAAGTGTTTTTCTCGCAATTTAAATGACACAATAATTGATCATCCTGAACTTGGGAGAATCATCATTTACGATGATCATACCTGGGAGAAAGCTGATGACTCTTTAAAAAGATTCAACTGCGATTCGATATTACTGGGGAAATATGTCACCAACAGAGGCCTAGGAGGCGAAGATCTTCTTTTAGGCGCCCGAAATTTCAGAACGGTATTGAAAGGTGTATTGTATAGAGGCGGAGCCAACAATGTGTTCAATACCTGTCAAAACAGGTATAACAACAACCCAATGAGCATGCAATCATTGATAAAATTATCTTCATTGGGTTTCAATAATGTATTTTATCTCTATGGGAAAAACTTTGAACGGTATTATCCGGATGAAGTTCAAAACAGTCTGTCAAATGCAGGCATACATTACAGCTCGGTGGCTCCTCATTCCGATTCACTGGCTTACATCATTTTAAAGCAAATACACTATAACATCAACCATCCTGAAGCTGGCCCGATCTATATGCATTGTTGGAATGGCTGGCACATGTCCGGCATCATGTCTGCTTTCGCACTCATGCAATTCTGTGATTTCAGAAATCAAAGCGCACTTCAATATTGGATTAAAGGAACGGATGGGAATGATAAAGGATTTGACAAAATCAAAAAAAGAATCCTTTCTTTCAAAAAATATCCTGAACTCGATATAAGCCCTTCTCAAAAATTAAAAATTTGCCCATGTACAAAATAATTAAAGCTTCAATTATTTTGACCCTTTTTACAGGAATGATTATTTCCTGTAAGGAGTTGAATAAAAAAGACGGTGACTCTTTCATCCCCTTTCTGAAACAAAACAATAAATACATTTATGTCAACCGCGACAATCAGCCGGTAATCAAGGAAGAGTTTGACAAAGCTTCGCTATTTAAAAACGGAGTTGCAATTGTGTCTATAAACAATGCGTCGTACTTTATCAACAAAGAAGGAACAAATATTTTCAATACAACATTCGAAAAGATTAAAAATTTTAAAAACGGGATTGCAAGGGTAAAAATAAACGGTAAATGGGGATGTATCAACAAAGAAGGCCAGATTGTAGTATCTCCCCAATGGGATGAAATCAACGAATACGGAGACAATTTGGCTGCAGTAAAAAAAGATAAAAAATGGGGATATGTAGATCCGTATGGAAAAATCATCATTGCACCACAATTCGATGACGCAGATGTATTTAAAAATGGTCTTGCAGAGGTGTCAATAAATGAAGCAAGTTTTTTTATACAAAAAGACGGAAAAGCGTTCAAAGAGTAAAAATACACACTTAGTCATAATCAGAAGAGGTTGACGACAATGTCATCAACCTCTTCTATAAAATTTGAACACAGAATAGTTGTTTCAATTATAAACTGGATAATACCCCATTCATATTTCTGACAGCATCTGCGCTTTTTTGCATAGCGGCTTTCTCTTCTTCATTGAGTTTGTAATCCACCACACTCTCCCATCCTGATTTACCTATGATAACGGGAACGCCTATGCAAATGTCATTCAAGCCATATTCACCTTCCAGATACACACAGCAGGGCATCATTTTTTTCTGATCTCTTACTATAGACTCTACCAGTGTGGCACCTGCCGAACCGGGAGCATACCAGGCTGATGTTCCCAGTAATCCTGTGAGCGTTGCACCACCTACCATCGTATCCGCAGCTACTTTCTTCAGCGTAGCTTCATCTAAATATCCTGCAACCGGCGTACCGCAATAGGTAGCCAGCCTTGTCAAAGGTATCATTGTAGTATCGCCATGGCCTCCAATCACAGTTGCCTGTAAATCATTGGGTGAACATTTAATGGCCTGACTCAGATAATAACGGAAACGGGCGCTGTCGAGCACTCCTCCCATTCCGATGATTCTGTTTTTAGGCAGTCCGCTTGATTTCAAAGCGAGATAGGTCATGGTATCCATTGGGTTACTGATGACCACGATAATTACATCGGGAGAATATTTCAGAAGATTTTGCGTGACATCTTTCACGATGCCTGCATTAATACCAATAAGCTCTTCTCTCGTCATGCCCGGCTTACGGGGAATACCTGAAGTGATTACAGCAACTGTACTTCCGGCTGTTTTGGCATAATCGTTTGTACTGCCAATGATTCGGGTATCAAAACCTTCCAGTTGAGCAGTTTGCATAAGATCCATGGCTTTACCTTCAGCCACCCCTTCTTTAATATCGAGCAAAACCAGCTCATCACACAATTGCCTGCGGGCAATATTGTCGGCACAGGTGGCTCCTACTGCTCCTGCACCTACTACGGTTATTTTCATAAAATTTGTTTATGGTTTAAAAATGATTTTATAGAGTTGAAACAACATCATGTATGAAATCGTTCAAACAAGCGTCGCAAAGTTAATTGTAAAATGCTTACTTGAAAAAAAGGTGTGGTAAAATTTTTATGAGATTCAGCAAAGATGGTCTGCATCCATTCTAATCTATGTACATGATGTAATTTTTCTCATTTGATTTACTATTGTTACTTTTGCTGCAAATTTTAAATACAGCATTATGGCAACTACAGCAGACATGAGAACGGGATTGATTCTCAAAATAGATAACAGTCTCTATACCGTAATTGAATTTGGTCAGAACAAAACGGCCCGTGCGGCTGCCAAAGTATGGGCTAAATTGAAGGGGGTTGACAACTCCAGAACCATAGAGGTCACCTGGAACAGCGGTGAGACTATCTTTCCGGTGAGGGTTGAGAAAAAGCCTTATCAGTTTCTGTATAAGGATGATAGCGGTTATAGCTTCATGGACAATGAAACCTTTGAGCAGATTACGGTACCTGAAAATATGATTGATGCGCCGGCATTTTTGAAAGACGGGCAGGAAGTAGCGGTATTGATAAACGGCGAAACAGAGCAGCCTATGGGTGTTGAGCTTCCCGATAAGATTGTACTTTTGGTTACCTACAGCGAACCCGGTATCAAGGGAGATACGGCCACACGCACTCTGAAACCAGCTACTGTTGAAACAGGTGCCACTGTCAACGTTCCTTTGTTTGTGAATGAAGGCGAACTCATCCGTGTAAACACCAAAACCGGAGAGTATGTGGAAAGGGTAAAATAATACCATTTTGAATAAAATCACCCAGGGTTAGCTCTAAAATGGCTAACCCTTATTTTTTATAAAAACGCGTGATTTTTAGGGTATTTTCGAGGTTTTTTACTATTTTTTTGACCATTTTCCCCTTTTTTTTAAAAAAATCAACAATTATTATTTTGCAAAATTGGCGAATCATTTCCTATCTTAGCAGCCCGTTTTTATTTGATAAATCATCAAATGTGGTTGATTCAAATGAACCGGTTTTATTGATTGTACTTTGCCTTTAATATTAATTAAAAAGGCAGTGTAACGT
>VERM01000128.1 GCA_018882645.1 Ferruginibacter sp. | reverse complement strand
CAATAAACGGAAATGTATATAATGATGTGAATGGTTTGAATGGAACTCCTGCAAACACCATTGATGGCTTACCTATTTACAATCCTTCCGGAGTGCAGTTGTATGCGAATTTGATCAATACAAGTGGCAATGTTGTGGCCACGGTACCTGTTGATCTTGATGGTAGCTTTATATTCACTACAATCAATCCTGGAACATATACAGTGCAGGTTACCATTAATCGTGGAAGTGTAGGTGTGCCTGCGCCTTTAACCAAACTGCCCAGCAATTGGGTGAATGTAGGTGAATTTACAGGATCAGGTGCCGGAAATGATGGATTGGCTAATGGAAGGTCTGCGCCGTTTACCTATTCCAACAGTAAGGTAAAAGACATCAAATTTGGAATCCAGCAATTGCCAACTCCAATTGGAGGCACCGCCGTTGCTGTAAACAATCCGGGCGGATCAATAAGCGTTCCGGTGGGTAGTGATCTATTTACGGGAACAGATCCTGACGGTGGATCAATTGATTCTTTGTTGATTGTTTCATTCCCTTTGAATGCCACTACTATTACGGTCAACGGAAATACCTATACCAATGCCACTTTCCCTGTCGGAGGGGTGGTAGTGCCTACTGATGCCAATGGTAATCCCAAACAACCAATTGAGGTTAATCCCGAAGGTGGTGGTAATGTTACTGTTAAAATACCATTCCTTGTTTATGACAATGCCGGATTCCCAAGCATCTTGAAGGACACGGTAAACGTAGTATTTACCAGTATTGTGCCGGTTAAAATCATCAGCTTTACTGCCTTGCCAAATGGCAATTCTGCAGTTCTGAGCTGGCTGGTGAATACAGACCTTGAGTTATCGGGATATGAAATTGAGTGGAGTAAAGACGGCAACCGATTTGAAAAAATTGGTGCAGTAAATGCAGGCAATCGTGGTAACTACAGTTACGTTCATTCCAACCCTACCATTGGAGTAAATTACTACCGCTTGAAATTAATCGGTAAAAATGGTGATATAACCTATAGTCAGTTTAGGGTTGTCAACTATATTACAGAACCTGTATTTGTTATTTATCCAAATCCTGCAACTCAATTCCTGAAAATAACTACACCTTACAACATGCTGCAGAAAGCATCCGTAGTGAGTATTTTATCAGTAGATGGCAAGTTGCTTTATCAGAGAAGAATTGTTTCTCTGCAACAAACAGAAACCATTGATGTAAGCAAATTGTCAAGTGGTTCTTACTTCTTACAGATAAAATCTGGCACTCAGATGATTACCCAGCAGTTTGATGTACTTCGATAGTTTGGGTCATAATGCTCAGTCTTATTGAGCTTTACAATAATAATCCCGGTGAATGTAAATATTCCCGGGATTATTTTTTAGGGGTAAATCATGTTAGAGATGCAGGCATGTACTCTGGGATATACAATACATCTTCGATAAGCGATTTGTCACTTTTAACAGATTATCTTTTCTGATGCCCAAAAAAAAGGCTGTCCAATTGAATGAGACAGCCTTTTTAAAAAAGATAATTGAAATTATGGGAATATGCCTAACTCAGCGTAGCTGGTAGCCACTTTGTTGATTGCATTGACGTAAGCTGCAGTACGCATATCAGGAATTTCAGGATTGCTTCTCCAAATTTCCATGATCTCCCTGGTTGCGGTAATCATGGTTTCTTCCAGCCCACTATGAACAAGATCCTGTTCTTCCGGTCCGTGCATGATGAATTTGCGTTCAGTATCGCTGACGGTTTTTCCGGTTAGACCTTCAATTTGACTGAGAATATGAGTATTCATGTTTTCAGTAAATCTTTTTTCCATACGACCATAACGAACATGGCTAAGGTTTTTCAACCATTCAAAATAACTGACTGTTACACCGCCGGCATTCAGATACATGTCCGGAATACAAAGAATTCCTTTTTTTGCAAAAACCTCGTCGGCCTCGGGGGTGCATGGGCCGTTTGCCGCTTCGCCTATGATTTTTGCTTTCACTCTTGGTGCGTTTTCTCCATTGATAACATTTTCTAACGCTGCCGGTATGAGTATGTCACATTCCAGTTCAAGTGCGTCGGTATTTTTTGCGAGGTTTGTTGCTCCTGGAAAGTTTAAAATAGATCCGGTATTTTTTCTATGTTGAAATACTTCTTCTTCATTCAAACCATCTACATTGAAAATAGCCCCTTCGTACTCGGCAAGTGCAATGACTTTTGCGCCACCTTCTCTGAAAAATTTAGCGGAGTGATATCCTACATTTCCCAGCCCTTGAATGACTACTTTCTTGTCCTTGATTCCGGTAGTAAGGCCAAGCTTTTTCATTTCATCTTCCATATTGCATACTTCACGTACACCATAATATACGCCCAGTCCGGTGGCTTCTGTTCTTCCACGAACACCTCCCTGTGTTACTGGTTTACCCGTTACGCAACCGGCTGCATCAATTTCTCCGGGTTTCAGAGAAGCATATGTATCTACAATCCATGCCATTTCTCTTGATCCTGTTCCATAATCAGGTGCGGGAACATCAATGCCGGGGCCGATAAAATTTTTCTTTACCAGTTCGGCTGTGTATCTGCGGGTAATTTTCTCCAGCTCGTAAGCAGAGTATTTTTTGGGATTGATTTTGATACCACCTTTACCTCCGCCGAACGGCACATTTACGATAGCGCATTTGTAGGTCATCAATGAGGCCAATGCCATTACTTCATCCTGGTTTACCTCATCACTGAAACGAATTCCACCTTTACAAGGTGATTTATGCTGACTATGTTGAACGCGGTAAGCTTCAATGACTTCTATATTTCCATCATCGAGTTTAACGGGGAAACGCATTTGATATACACTATTGCAGGCTTTGATCTGTTCAAGGATACCCAGATCCCACTTGGTAAATTTTGCCGCTTTGTCAAAGCTCTTTTCCACACTTTGAAAAAAGCTGTAATGTTGGTTAGTAGACATACTATAGGTTTTAAAATTTGGATGATGAGTTGATTATAAATCAGGACTCTTTTTCTATTTTACTGATTTTTCGGTCGATTAAAAAAACGTAAATAAAAAGTCCGATCAGTACAGTAAGACAAACGGCTACTACTACATATATTTTACCGTTGCTTCTCATCACATCAGCCATTTCAGTTTGTTCTTGTGCAAAAGAGGAGAGAGAGAGGAAAATACCCAGAGCAAGTAATCGAAGACGTTTAGCAATCTTAATCATACAATCGTTCTTTTTATCCAGCAAATATATTTAAAGCCAATTCACTTAATAAATGCTTTGGCAAGTTAGTTCAATATTTTTTTATCTTTCAATATTTGAAGCCTGATTTTTAGCGTGGCTATCCACACGCCTAATAAAGTCCAGCCGATGACTGCCGGGTAAAAAACCATGCGCATATTTTCATCCAGATCGTTTCTGTTTAGTGCCGGATTTCCGCTGTCGCTTCCAGGAGCTCCGGGGTGAAGACTTCCTACCAGTCTAGGTATTATCCAGATACTGGGAAACAGCATGACGAATGCAAAAATATTGTATACCGCACTGATTCTGGCTCGTTTATCGATATCCGTAAAAGAACCTCTCAAAACAAAATAAGCCCCGTAAATCAGAAGGGCTATAGCGGCGCCAATCAATTTGGGCTCTTTTAGAACTGTAGCCAGTGTTTGTCCCTGTTGGGTAGTCCAGGTCACAGAAACCCATATGATTCCGGTGAGGTATCCAAGTATGCCAAACCATGATCCTACTTTGGCAAAATTGCTTGCTTTGATGTCGTTCTGATACTGAAAACCCAGTAAATATTTAACGCTGTAAACAAAACTTACAATGTAGAGTAACATCATGCCAAACCACATGCAAACATGGAAATAGAGATTTCTTATTGTCTCATTGAGTATAGGCAGTCTCGGTACCTTGAACAATAAACCTCCAATGATGGTGTAGATCAATAAAATGAGAGATAATATTTTCCACCAGTTTTTCTTCAAGGCTAGAACAGTTGATATTTGTGCCGCAAAGTTATGATAAACTATTGCTCCCCGTGTAATAAAATTTGGTCCCTTAAGGAATTTAGTCCTTCCATAAATAGGGGAATAATATCAGCGCCATAATGAAAACGAGTGCGTCCATTAAGCATGTCAATCCTGCCAGTTGCATAAAAGCTCCTTCTTTGAATACTTCGGCGAAGGCTGCTTTACTCATTTTCATCAAAAGCAGAAGTTGAGGCAGAATTACCGGAAAACCTAATATTGCGATTAATGCTGCATTTTGCTGTGCTTTTGCTGCAATGGCACTCATCAAAGTAAAAACCAGACTGATTCCGATGCCGCCGAGAAGAACTATTCCAATAAATTGAATTTCGTTGATGACCGGTTTTCCCAGAAAAAGATAGAAAAGCCCCAGGCTAACGATACTCATAAACAACATTAAGAATACGTTATATATTATTTTGGCAGTGATGAATTCTCCGGGTGAAGCAATTGAAAAAAAATAGAGCATTCTTCCTTTATTTTCCTGAATGAAGCTTTTTGCCACAGCATTTACACAAACAAAAAGTTGTATTACCCAAAACAGGCTATTCCAGATTTCGGCATTGGGGCTTTCGGAGAGAGAGAGATACATGACAAAAATGGTGGCAGCGATATAGAGCAAGACGCCGTAAAAAGTGTGTTGCTGCCTGAATTCCAGGAGAACATCTTTTTTTAGCAGTGCAAATACTTTTTTATTCATTTTTAATCGGAACAATTAGGATTCCGGTTGGGCACAATTGCGGCAACGCGGTTCATAAATATCTTTTTCACCCAGCAAAACCTGGCCTCCTTCGGCGATTTTACGGTAGCTGATATTGGCGATATTGCCACATTTCATACAAATGGCGTGCAGTTTGGTAATATAGTCGGCTATGGCCAGCAAATTGGGCATTTGTCCGAATGGATTGCCCTGATAATCCATATCCAAGCCGGCTACGATGACTCTAATCCCTCTTAGAGCCAGCTCTTCACACACCTTAGAAATTCCGGGATCAAAAAACTGTGCTTCGTCGATGCCCACCACATCAACATCCTGTGCAAGCAGTAAAATGGACTGAGCGCTCTCAACCGGTGTGGAATGAATGGAATTGGTATCGTGGCTGACGATTTTGGTTTCGTCGTAACGTTTATCCAGTGCGGGTTTGAAAATCTCTACTTTCAGATTAGCGATTTTAACTCTTTTAAGTCTTCTAATCAACTCTTCTGTTTTGCCACTGAACATACTTCCGCAAATGACTTCAATCCAACCTCTTCGCTCCGGTTTAAGATTTGGTTCAATAAACATTAAATAATTTTTTTAAAATTGAGTTTGTAACTTTACAGATATACGATGCAAAGTTTAAGGATTCTGGTCAAGGAAAAAAACAAATCTTGATGCATTCAGAGTTTTAATACTTAAAATTAATCATATGGAGAGGGTGGCGACACTCATTGAT
>VERM01000127.1 GCA_018882645.1 Ferruginibacter sp. | reverse complement strand
GCGGAAGGATACATCACAAAAAAAGACATCGGACTGAAAAATCTGGATGCCATTGTTGAATCTGTGATTTAAAAAAAATTAACTCAAACCTATTTAAAACATAATTTTTTAAATGAATACACCCAAATTTAGAAATCAAAACGGATCAAACTTTCACCAGGAACTCAAAAAAAGAGTTCAGGAATATTTTCAGGAAAAAAACATCAAATCAGCGGGCAGTAAATCTTTACATTTCAAAGCAGGCCTTTTTTGGCTATTGTATATTCTTTTATACGTTCATCTCATTTTCTTCACCCCCTTTATTGGTTGGGCTATAGTTGAATGCATAGCAATGGGAGGTCTTACTGCAGCAATTGGTTTCAATGTTATGCATGACGGCGGCCATGGCAGCTTCAGCAGCAGAAAATTCTGGAATACAATTGCCGCATACTCTGTAAACGGACTGGGTGCAAGCATGCTTATGTGGAACAACAAACACAACATCATACACCATACATACACGAACATCGACGGAGTGGATGATGACATTGAAATCAAACCAATGCTCAGGATGTGCTCTACACAAAAAAAATATTACATCCATCGTTTTCAACATATTTATGTGTGGCTGCTTTACCCACTTCTGCTGTTTATATGGATTTTCCTTTCTGATTTTAGAAAATATTTCAGAAAAAAAATAGGGAATGTACCCATTAAGAAGATGAATCTGTTCAATCACATGGCTTTCTGGGTGGCCAAAATAGGTTATTATTTTATGATGATCGCACTGCCAATCTACCTGCTCGGCTTTTTCCCCTGGCTGGTAGGATTTTTGATTGTGCTGCTGGTAGCAGGCTTAATTCTGAGTACGGTTTTTCAACTGGCACATACGGTAGAGAGCACCAGCTTCCCCATTCCTACTGAAAACAATGATATTAAAAATGAATGGGCCCTGCATCAGATACAAACAACGGCAAACTTTGCTACGGACAACAAAGTGATTTCATGGCTATTGGGAGGCCTGAATTTTCAAATTGAACATCACCTGTTTCCCAAAATATCACATGTCCATTACCCTGCCATCAGTAAAATCATCAAAAGCACATGTGATGAATTCAGCATTACCTATAATGAATTCAAAAGAACGCGAGACGCCATACTGTCTCATATCTTGCACCTTAAAAAAATGGGTACTGCCTGATATCTAAAACTGTATACACACATGAAATGCCATAAGAGCCGGCTCATACTTGCCGGGAAGATTATTCAGGGCATAACATGTGACAATTATTAAAAACTAAATACGCACATGAAAAGATTGTTCATACTTGTCGCAATCATTTTTAGCTTCACCGCATTTTTAACTTCTTGTGAAAAAGAAGAGAATACAAACAACACTGCGTACACAACAAATATTCTGCAACAAGGGCAATGGATAGTAACTTTACTCAAAGAAAACGGAACAGATCAGACAGAGTCAATGAAAGACTTTGAATTCTCCTTCTCGCCTAACGGCAATGTTACGGTAACCAAACCAGGCATCAGCTCCAGTCAAACCGGACTATGGAATGTTTATGACAATAATAATCAGCCGATTTTATACCTCAATTTCAATAACGTTTTCATTTTTAATTTGCTGAACAACGATTGGAGAATTATTGAGCAAAACAATAATCTCATCAGAATGGAAAGCACAAATAATGGATGGACCGACCTGCTGACGCTCGTCAGAATTTAATTTCAGGGTCTTGGAGATGTAAATAAAAACATATGAGCCTTCCATCTCGAATATTCTTTTTCATTTGGTTTTTGTTTATACATATCTACTTGGGAAATGCCCAAATAAAAAACTCAAATGTAAACTCTACAGATACCGCAATATCCAAAACCGACATCCAAGAAAAAATTAAGCCTGTTTCTATCAAACCTTTATCACTGATTATACCCGGATCAATGATACTTTATGGAGTTTGGGCAATCAACAATGATCAACTAAAAAAAATAAATACCCAAATAAAAAATCAAGTCTATCCAAAAAACCCTGACTCTAAAATATACATAGACAATTATTTGCAATTTGCTCCCGCCGCTGCGGTTTTGGGATTAAACCTATCAGGTATCAAAGGAAAACACTGCATAAGAGATGCAGGAATGATTTATCTGATGTCTAACCTCATTTTGACCGGTATCACAGTGCCAATCAAAAAAACTTCAAGGCAACTTCGTCCAGACTCCTCCGCATTTTCTTCATTCCCCTCAGGACATACTGCTGAAGCATTTGCATCAGCCGAGTTATTGTCACAGGAATACAGAAATGTTTCGCCCTGGATTGGCATAGGCGGATACAGTATTGCAATACTTACTGGTTATTTGAGATTGCACAACAATAAACATTGGTTCAGCGATGTAGTTGCCGGCGCAGGCGTGGGAATCATATCCACTAAATTATCTTACCTAATATACGATAGAATTCAACCCAAATTATTTAAAAACAAGTCCAAATCATTTTCATTTCTCCCTACTTATCAAAACGGTCAATTGGGCTTTCATTTTGCCAAAATCATCCCTTAAGTACTCTTAAACATATCATCTGCAACAGATATATTTATACAAAGGATTTGCATATCATTTACTGTCTGATTTTGTAACTTCGCAATCTTACAAATCATGATCATCCATAATGGAACTTTCAAAAAACTTTGAGCCTCAGTCTGTAGAAGAAAAGTGGTACAATCATTGGCTGGAAAAAAAATATTTTAACAGCATACCGGATGAAAGAGATGCCTACACCATTGTAATGCCCCCACCAAATGTGACGGGAGTATTGCATATGGGCCATTGCCTCAACAACACCATACAAGACATACTGATACGCCGGGCCAGAATGATGGGAAAAAACGCCTGCTGGGTACCGGGCACCGATCATGCATCGATAGCAACAGAAGCAAAAGTTGTGGCTATGCTTCGCGAAAAAGGAATATCCAAATCTTCTCTTTCAAGAGAGGCCTTCCTCGAACATGCATGGGAATGGAAGGAAAAATACGGCGGCATTATCTTGCAACAGTTAAAAAGACTGGGTTGCAGCCTGGACTGGGACAGAACCAGCTTCACGATGGATAAAGACTACTATGAAAGTGTCATCAAGGTATTTGTAGACCTCTATAACAAAGGCCTTATCTACAGAGGAAAAAGAATGGTCAACTGGGATCCGGTCGGATTAACAGCTCTCAGTGATGAAGAAGTTATTTTTAAGGAAGTCGATTCAAAGCTATATTATGTAAAATATCTCTCCGCAAATGATTCGGATGTCAGCATAACGGTGGCGACTACCCGACCAGAAACAATTATCGGCGATGTAGCCATTTGTGTCAATCCTAATGATGAAAGATACCAAAGCATCATTGGCAAAGAAGTCATAGTCCCTATGATAAATCGTAAAATAAAAATCATAGCAGATGAATACGTAGATCCATCTTTTGGAACCGGTGCATTAAAAATCACTCCTGCTCATGACAAAAACGATAATGCGATTGGACTGAAGCATCAGTTAAAATCTATTGACACCCTTGATGCAGCGGGAAAATTTACTGATATAGAATTAAATGAAGACAATCCTTCTCAACAGATATTATCTTATGTAGGCATGGATCGCTTTGCACTGAGAAAAAAAATAGCAGAGGATATTTCTTCGATAGGTCAATTGGAAAAAACGGAATCTTATAAAGGACAAGTGGGTACAAGTGAGAGAACAGGCGCTATCATTGAAAACAGGCTTTCATTACAATGGTTTCTGAATATGGAAGGGTTTATGAAAAAAAATCCTTCAACACTTGAATCTGTTTTGAATGATACCATACAATTCCATCCGTCAAAAACCAAAAATACTTACAGCCACTGGTTGGAAAATATAAAAGACTGGTGCATCAGTCGTCAGCTTTGGTGGGGCCAGCGAATTCCTGCATGGTATGACGAAAATGGGAATTTTGTAGTGGCAGAAAATGAAACCATTGCCAGGTCCATTTACAAAAAAACATTTGGCTCTGAAAATACCACATTAAAACAAGATGAAGACTGCCTGGACACCTGGTTCAGTAGCTGGCTCTGGCCCATTGAAGTATTCAAAGGAATCAGCAATCCAAACAATAAAGAAATCGATTACTACTACCCTACAAGTACACTCGTAACCGGACAGGATATTATTTTTTTCTGGGTGGCCAGAATGATAATGGCAGGATTCGAATACAAAGGAAATATCCCCTTCAGAGATGTGTATTTTACAGGGATGGTCAGAGACAAGCTGGGCAGAAAAATGAGCAAACAACTTGGCAATTCTCCTGATTTACTCAAACTGATTGAACAATATGGTGCGGATGCCACAAGATTTGGGATCATGATAGCTTCTCCTGCCGGCAATGATATTCTTTTTGATGAAGGATCATTGGAGCAAGGCAGAAACTTCAATAATAAATTATGGAATGCACTGAAGTTGGTAAAGATGTGGGAAAGCAGACAAGAAAACACGACTGCTGAAAACAACTTCGCAGTAAACTGGTTTGAACACAGATTGAGAGAAGTGTCGATGGAAGTAGATGAGTTGATGCGTCAATTCAGAATCAGTGAAGCTTTAAAAACTATATACTCACTCATTTGGGATGATTTCTGCAGTTGGTATCTTGAATGGATTAAGCCGGGATTTGAACAACCCATAAGCACGTATGTTTTTCAAAAAACAATAGATGCTTTCACTGAACTTTTGCAAATGCTGCATCCTTTCATGCCATTCATCACTGAAGAAATTTATCATTTGTTGTCAGAACGAAAAGATGATCTATGCAACAAGCAATTTACAAAATCACAGGAGCCTGAACCAGACATTCTTATAACAGGGCAAGTTCTTAAGACTGCCATAACAGCCATTAGAGACATTCGCAACAAACAACAGATTAAGCCTAAAGAACCCATAGAGCTCTACATACAATCGGCAGAATCATCAACGCATAATGAAATCCAGAGTCTTCTTGCCAAACAGATTAACGCTGAAAAAATAAGTTACACCGAAGCTACAATTCCC
This sequence comes from Ferruginibacter sp., assembly GCA_018882645.1. Taxonomy (GTDB): domain Bacteria; phylum Bacteroidota; class Bacteroidia; order Chitinophagales; family Chitinophagaceae; genus Ferruginibacter. The sequence continues at coordinate 415 of VERM01000127.1, read as the reverse complement.
GGAGCTGTAACAACGCTGATTGGCAAGGACAAATTTTATATCGTTGCAAAAAATGAAATCAATACAACAAATCAAATAGAAGACCTTCAAAAAGAGCTCGATTATTTCAAAGGTTTTTTACAAACGGTGATGAAAAAATTGAGCAATGAAAAATTTGTTCAAAATGCCAGGCCTGAGGTCATAGCACTGGAACAAAAGAAAAAATCCGATGCAGAAGCCAAAATCAAGGCCATAGAAGAAAGTATCAGTCTGATTGATAAATAGATTGGACATTATCTATCTCGTAAATTTTAACATATTCTGTAAACGAAACTGTTATGTTATTTCATTATTTTTATGCATTATGAGATACCTGCTATTTACACTTGCCATCCTACTTTCCATTGTACAACCATACAATGCAGTTGCGCAGCAT
>VERM01000466.1 GCA_018882645.1 Ferruginibacter sp. | reverse complement strand
CCAGGGATCAATGTAATCTACCCCATATTTTACTCCGGTTTTTTTATGCAAATAAGGACCCAACAATGCTGTGTAAAAAGATGGAATCGGGATATAGACAAAATCAAAGTGTTCGTTCATCAAAAGAGATAATGCCTTTTTTCTTAATTGAAAAAAAGCCCTTAACCCGATATCTCCTATTAATCTTGGTTTAGTAATCTTGAAAGCTTTTACTTTTTCAATGCGCAGATCTTTTGGTAAAAGCTTATGTAAATTCCAATCCAATTCTTCCTCATAATATTTCTCATGTACTGTTAATATTACAGGCTCCCATCCAAAAGACTTAAGATGTTGTGCGAATAGCCTGGGACGATGCACTCCTGCCAGATTTGATGGCGGGAAATGAGGGTATATGATGAGGATTCTCTTCAATTTATTAATTGATTCCACTTATTTTCAAGTAAAACCGATTCATTTTCCCAACAGAATGATTTTAAATTTTGGTGCCTCTTGTTTCTATTAGCTCTTATTGTAACAATATTTTTTAAAAGATTTTTGAGCAGCGTAACATTATCAGAATCAGTTAGACAAATCCCATTTTCTGGGTGTTGATCTAATATAAACCTATGAGCTGAAATACCACTTGCCACAACAAACAATCCTGACTGTAAGTAGGCAAGTATTTTATTGGTAATGGCCAAGTCTCTGTTTTCATCATTGGCTAAATCCAAAGCCAATCCTATATCATAGTTGATTAATTCAGCATGAAGTTGCTTTTGGGATAATGGCTTGTGAATGATAATGTTATCATATTGAGACAATCTATTATCAAAAAATTGCTTGTCGAGATTTCCGTACAAATGCAATTCACAATCTTTTAGTTTGTCAAATAAAGACAAGAACTCTTCCAACCCTCTTCCTGATGTGATATTCTGTGAGAACCAAACAAATTTTACTTTTCCTGTTGGTTCATTTAATGGTTCCAAAAACTCGTCTGAAGGAAAGTAATTTAGAACAGTTACCCAGTTCTTCGAATTAATTCCCATTTCCTTCTCTACCCTATTTTTAATCAATTCAGAGGCAAATGACACATAATCAAATTTATAAAATGTTTTTTTGAACAACTGCAAGGTTAATGTTTTGATGGTACGATTGTTGCCCTCTCCCGGATGATAATCTTCCACATCAAAACCTACCGGACAGTTCAATTTTTTGCATGCCACCAAAGCAGGATAAATCGCTCCTGAATTATGACCAATGACTATATCTGCATGATCGATTTCTTTAATTTTTTTTAACAACATATTTGACCTGCGAGATAC
>VERM01000126.1 GCA_018882645.1 Ferruginibacter sp. | reverse complement strand
ACCAGCATGGGGTAAAATCAGTGCGGGACTGTACGGAAGCAGCCGCCGAACTGGGCATAGAATTCCTCACGCTTTATGCATTTTCAACCGAAAACTGGAACCGCCCCAAAGAAGAGATTGATGCGCTGATGACCTTGCTGGTAAAAACCTTGCATGCCGAATTGCCCACACTCAACAAAAACAGCATTCGCTTGCATGCCATCGGTCGTCTGCACCTGTTGCCTGAAGAATGCCAGCGCGAATTGGCCCAAACCATCAGTCAAACGGCAGGCAACAAGCGGCTCAACCTGGTGCTGGCTCTCAGCTATAGCTCCAAGGCTGAAATTGCAGATGCAATGAAAAAAATTGGTGCCATGGTTTCTTCAGGACAATGCAATCCTGAAGACATTTCGGAAGAGATGATTCAGGAACACCTTTACACGCGGGAGATTCCCGATCCGGAATTGATGATTCGTACAAGCGGTGAGCACCGCATCAGTAACTTCCTGCTCTGGCAACTGGCCTATGCAGAACTTTACTTTACCGATAAGTTGTGGCCGGAGTTCCATCGCCAGGACTTTTTTGATGCCATAGTTGATTACCAGATAATCATCTTCTGTGGAAGGTTTGCCGTAGACTTCTTCTATGAATATTTTCTTTAGTTTCTCTGCCAGTGGATGTATGTCCATATATTTTTTTAATTCAAAAATACATGGGCAGACCTCCAACTATTGGAGGGGAAAATTAAATGAGAGGTAATTGAAGAAAGTTGCTTGCGAAACCATCAATAAACCGTTTGAACAACCCCATTTATTTTTACCTCATTTTCGGAGATTTCCAAAAGCTGGGCGGTATTTGTCTCTCTTGCTTTGTGGACGAGTGGTTTATACAATCGCTCTGTAAATATATCTTTGGCCGGATACAGGTGATGAATTTCCGGATGCTCATCATAATACCTCAGCGTTAAAGGCTTTCCCTGATAAGTAACGATCACTGTTGGCAATGGGTATGAAGGAGTTGATGGGATTGATTTTTGCATGGTACTTTGTATTAACTCTCAGTTTGAATTGTAGTAACAGTGTATTTTCAACAAATCTAATTGATTAAGACCTCCAACTATTGGAGGAGAAAAAATCAACTTACCGAAATTAATCATCAATATTCAGCCAAAGATATGTTCATGATGCGATTGTTGAATAGCTTGACTAAAAGTCAATAGAGACTAAAAATTGTCAACTTTTAAGATTTTCATCAAAATATAACTAATAGTCAATTAATTCCTCTAATTAGTAATTATAACTGCTTTTTTGCGAGGCGGATTTTAAAAAATTTTAAATAAAATCAAAGTCATTTTATCTTCACTTCAACATTTGGCTTTTCGATTATAGAGTACAACATTGCTTCTGCAATAGGCAGTAATTCTTGCCCCATGTTTTTTAATCTTTGATCTATAGGCATGTATTCAATTAATTTTAATAGAAATTGTTCATCCGATTTAAAATTTATCCAATCACGATATCCTCTTGAAGTATATGAGTATGCTAGTTCATAAAAATCACTCACATAAGCTTGGTTAGATTTAGATTCAAAGCCAACTAAAAGACGAGAGCAAGCAACTGCCAATGCCTCGTCAATATCAAAATCATATCTATAACCATCCACAATATAACTTTGAGCATCTATAAAATGATGAAATAATTCATGGTATAAAGTTTTGTCTATGCATAAATATGCTAATTCTTCAATTTTTTCACGAGTAAAAATATAGCGTTGTCTACACGCTAATTCACAAATGATTGACCAGAAAAAAACCTGAATATTATCAACATTAATCGTAATAATCCCAGGTGAACTCATTGATCTATATGAACCCAAATAATTTTCGTCATCATCAGAAATTCGATCTTCAATCAAATAATTTCCATGAGGATCTACCTCTCGCCCTAAAAACCAACGGTAATTATTGCCATTTGAATTGTTTCCATAATCACTCCATTTAATTTTCATTCCACCATTAGTACAATCACAAATGTCATCTTTCTTCAGTTTGTCTTTATTATCAAACCACGGTTCAAATGTTTTGAATTGTGGTCCTCTTCCAATATTGTAAACAATTTTACTCATTAATTCATTTTCGTTTAATCCCACAATTTCCTTTTTTGATTTACTGTCGTATTTTCTCATGTTATTAATTTATTTTTTCAGATTTAGTTATAGCGATTAAGAAGTAAGGATATTTAACTCAAAAATATGCGGTTGGCTTTCATTTTCTTTGCCTTTATACTTTGGGTAGGTGCTGTTATAGCCAGTGGTTCTTGTCCACAGTCTTTGCAAACTATTGTCAGTATTGATTTTCTGTGTCATTGTAGTGTCAGTTGTGCGTTGCGCTTTTTTTTTGAAACGTTGGAAGTTTTTTAAAAACAATTTATCATTTGGGTTGGAGAGGTGAAAGCTCTTTTGCAATTTTGGTCTGTTTTTTGGCTTGTGCGAATTGCAAATGCACTTACACCTGTGCGTTGATTTTTTGATAATGGGTATTTACAAGTTTAAACCAGTCTTTAAATGTCATGCTTTTGTATTTGCCTTTATAAAATAGAGTGCAAACTTCAACCGCCTCTAAAACCTTATTTTTCTTCAGTAATGGTTTTATTTCAAGTATAAGCGATTTGTCAGTAATAGCAAGTAGTCTGTCAGTAATATATTCTGGTAATGGTTCGCTGACTATACTTGTTTTGTTATCTTCATCTGTCCCTTTTTGTTCTTTAAATAGAGCAGGTATATTGTCAAAAAAACTTGTCAAATTAATTCGCTTGAAGATTATAATTTTTTCACCATTTGAAAGATAGCCAGACTTAAATTCATTAGGTTTAACCTTAGTTTGTAAAGATTCACGAGAATACAAAGAAACATTACTCTTAGCATTTAATCTCTGCTTAACATGCTTTGGATTCCAACAAACTAATGTGTCATTGTCAACATCATAACCAAGTATAATAAAAGGTATATCCGCTTTAAATATTTTTGAAAAATGGTCGCTATATGGCAACTGAACCCTTGTAACATCAGGCGAATTTTTGAAATATGCAGGCGATAGATTTTTTAGAAATATGAAGAACCTAAGTGTTCCAATTTTGATTAGAAATGGATTACCATCTTCGTAACTAAATTTCTCCAACTCACTTAATGTTTCAATGAATTTTATCTTTAGTTCTTTTGCTAGAATTTTTCTCATGACAATAATTACTTTTTGAATAGTGAACAGTGAAGAAGCGAAGTGTTTTTACAAGTCCTCACGTCCGCAATATCTGTTAAGTCGCAATCAAATCTTACGTTTGTTATTTGTGTAGGAATACTAATAGAATTTATTTTTGGAACAATTTCACTGTAATAGTATTTGATAGAATCAATAGCAAGTTGATAATCATAGAATACTTCAAATGATTTTTCAAAATCTTTACCTAAGGTTTGAGCAATAATTTCATTTATGCGAAAAGACAATTTTTTGTCTATTATTCTTTTTTCAATTAATTCAATCAATCCAAATATATTTTTTCCAATGCCAGTTTCTACAGCAAAAACAGAAGCGATAATTAAACTTGAATTTTTATTAGGATTAAGTTGTTCAATTGAAAAGTTATGAATCCTTCTACTTTTAGATGTGCTTTTTATTTCTAACTTATCTGTGCCATCATTAAAATCAAATTTATCACTCTTGGAGCTATGCCATGCTCGAATCAAATAATCTGGATTGTTTGACTGTTCAATTACCAAAAGTTCAGCCCACAAACCTTGTATCGTTTTAACTGGTGGATTTGAGAATTTGCTAAATAAGTTGATAAGTGTTTCCACTTCAATTTTCAAATCTTTTAGGAGTGGCTTGTCTGAAAGCTTTTTAATAATTAGATACACTATTTCTAAAAAATATTCCTGCAATTCAACTGAATCAGTTTTAAGTGAAATTATAGTGTAAACATCTTCTTCAATTTTATTTTTATTTTTTTTAAGTTGACACTTTCTGTTGAATTGAACTGATATAAATTCAAGATTACTGTCTATTGATTTCACGTTTACTGAATCTGCACATTTTATAAAAAACATTGGTTGTTCAGTTTGAGAAATACCAATTTTATGATTTTTAATTAACGGAATAGAACCAACGTTAAAACTGTCGGCATTTTCTGCCGATTTTTTTTTAAGTTCTTGGAATAATTTAAAAATTGACTGCATTTTACTTCTTTATACCAACAAATGAATGAGCAAATTCTTCGGGATAATAAATACCTAAGGTGTATAATACTTGACCGCCCCATTTAACTGAAAGTGTATCACCTTTGATTCTGATTTTATGAATTTGGATACAAAGTGAATCCTCAAACTTGATTCCCTTATCACCAGGGTATATTTCAAAACCTTTAGGGTCTGGACCTGAAAAAATATTATTGATTTTCAAATTTCCCTTATCATCAACCAAACTTCTATTTCTACCTTCTTCAACGCCAAAACTCATTTCAAATACATAGGCCTCTTTTATACCTTTATTGTCCGCTAAGTATCTTAAATATTGAATTGTAGAGGATTTTCGCAAAGCGTCAGGCATATTGGCAATTTTAAAATCCTTTAAAAATTCAATTATCTTTCTTATTTCAAGTTTGACGTATCGATGATTTCTGTCGTTTGTTCCAAAATCTTTGTAATTTTTAAATGATTGAGAGTTCAGAAATTCAGAAACAAAAGAATAGTTTTCTTGGATATGTTGTAATGCATTTAATTGCCTCCATCCGTTCATTTTTTGTTTTATCAATTCTGATGATAAAATGTTGTTTCTAGTTGGATTCATTGCACTACTTAAAACTAGCAACTGCTCAAGTTGTGCAAGTGTATTTTCTTTAAGCATTGTTCGCATGATTTCTTCATGCTCTACATATTCTCTGTATTCAATAATTGAATCGTTTGGAAGAAAAACTCTACAACTTTCAAGATAATTTAGTTTGTAACCAAAAAACCTACAACGTTGTTGTATGGTATCTGCGTTTGATTTACCGATACTATATCGCGGCATATATGAGACTGATAAACCTTCAACCGTATAGCCTCTATTAAGCATGTCTGCACCTACTAAAATATGAGATGATGCATTACTCCAATCAATTTCTCTTGAACCTTGTATAACCAATTCCATGTTTGTATCAAGTATTGCTTGCAATACTTCTTCAATCACTAATTCAAAACTCGGAGGATTGTCTATTCTTCGGATTGCTTCAATATAATTTTCATTAAATTCTTTCACCAGTTCAATTTTGCTAGGGTCAGCGTCGGGAAGATTTAGCCTTTCTGCCCAACTACCAATTAATTTTTTAACCCAATCATAAAACTGCTTACTTGCGTCTTGTTCCCTGTCAGCATGAATCATCATTGAAAGAAAATTCTCCTTACCGTGAATATTTACCGTAATAGCCACGCCCATTAGAAATAATTGCAAAGCATCAATTAAACTTTGAGGACATTCTGAG
>VERM01000465.1 GCA_018882645.1 Ferruginibacter sp. | reverse complement strand
CACTCCATTCAGTTATGTGGCAACGACTGCTTCGATTGTTTGGGAAGGATGCACGCCCGTCTTTGTTGATATTGATCCGCTTTATTTAACTATTGATGAAAATAAAATAGAGTCATCGATTACTTCTAAAACAACTTGTATTCTGGCCACCCATGTTTTTGGGAATCCATGTAATATTGAAGTGATACAAAGCATAGCGGAAAAACATGGACTGAAAGTTATTTATGATGCAGCTCACTGTTTTGGGGTCAAATATAAAGATAGATCTATATTTGAATATGGAGATATAAGCACTTGCAGTTTTCATGGAACAAAGCTTTTTCATACAGGGGAAGGCGGGGCAATTTTTTGCATGAATTCTGATTTAATGAATCGGATCTACTACACTCATAATTTTGGGCATAATGGTCCACAGGATTTTCATGGTCTGGGAATTAACGGTAAAATCAGTGAATTACAATCTGCAATGGGCTTGTCTGTCCTATCTCATATTGATGAAATTCTGTATGAGAGAGAAAAATTATGTAATAAATATAGTTCCTTATTAAACAAGAAGAATATACAGGTGCTAAAAATACGGGAGGGTACAGTTTGGAACTTTTCCTATTACCCGATTGTATTCAAATCAGAAGCAAACTTGCTTTTAGCAGAACATAAATTAAAAGAAGTTGGGATCTTTGCAAGAAGATATTTTTATCCTTCCTTAAATAAATTGAATTATGTTAATTCAGCAAGCATGAATACTTCTGAATCAATTTCATCCAGAATTTTATGCTTGCCTTTATTCATTGGTTTATCTGATAATGATATTTTTAGAGTTATTAAAATTATCAATTCATTATGATTATTTGTGGTGCCGGTGGTCATGCAGGGGAGCTTTATCATTGTTTCCATGATCAATTAAAAAATTTCTTCTTTTTTGACAACCTGAATTTGGATAGGAAGGAAATATTCGGAAAGCCTGTTTTACATTCAATAGATGAAATAAAAGAAATTTTTAAAGAAGACAATCGGTTTTTATTGGGAGTAGGGGGAGTAAAACAAAGAGCTGATTTTTTTTCGCTCATGAAAAATAATGGAGGTGAATATTTCCCAATTTTCGCTGATTCTTTCTCTAATATTAATTCATCCCCAAATTTTAAAGCAGATATATTCCCTTATTCTTTCATTGGTCCTAATGTGAAAATTGGAGAGGCGACACTTATCAATACCAGATCAAATATTCATCATGATACTGTAATTGGTCAATTTTGCGATATCGCTCCCGCTGTCACTATATTGGGGTCTGTACTGATCGGAGATTATAC
>VERM01000464.1 GCA_018882645.1 Ferruginibacter sp. | reverse complement strand
TTAAGGGTTGCATTGGCAATTGGATTTCCATTTTCATCTAAAAGAGTTCCTGATAAATTAACTAGATCTTGCGATTTTCCCACTGCCTCCGTAAGCCCAAGGACTCGGATTAAAGTACCCATTCCCGAATTGAATTGGCTTGAATCTAACATACAGGATTGGATCTGTAATCCAAAAACTATAAGTAATAAAATATTTATCTTCTTCATTTAAAATAGCCGGGCTATCACATATCTGTCTGAGCTTCATTAAACCCTGTAAAATGGTAAGCTGTGATTTTTCAATTCCTTGAGCTTCAATAGAACCCAATATTTTATCTCGATAACTGTTTCGGTATGCTTCATAAATCCTTCGTTGATCGGACTCCATGTCACAAAACAAGATGGTTTCCGTTTTTTCCGGTAAGTCTTTGGCAACTTGTTCTTTTGTTCGCCTGAGAATAAAAGGATACAATAGTTTCCGCAGATGTTCTTTTTGTTCTCTTTCGCCAAACTTGTCTATTGGTGTGGCAAATTCATTTCTGAAATACTCGATACTGCCAAGCAAACCCGGATTCAGAAAATTCATCTGTGCATAAATGTCAAACGTATTATTCTGTAAAGGCGTACCACTCATGCATATCCGGTTTTTTGCAGTGAGGAGAGACGCCGCCTTAGTTATTTTAGACGCCGGGTTTTTTATCGCCTGGCTTTCATCCAGTATCACATAGTCAAAAAGAATTTTAAGAAAAACATTTATGTCACTTCGCAAAGTACCATAGGTGGTTATGATAATGTTATGCTTTTCAAGTTCTTCAATATTTCTGTTGCGAAGATTACCATGATGAATATGATAGCTTAATGTTGGTGTAAACTTACATACCTCATTTTTCCAGTTGTATATGAGCGTTGTGGGACAAATCACTATCGCTTTGAGTGACCCATTGGAGATCTTGTATTGTTTCATCATTGTCAATGCCTGAACGGTTTTCCCCAAACCCATATCATCTGCAAGGATACCTCCCCAGCCTACTTCATTCAGGTAATTCAGCCACTGAAAACCGGCTAACTGGTATGGGCGAAGCACATTTCCCAATTCTGCCGGCGCCGGCATTTCAGGAATGTTTTTAAAATTTCTTAAACGGTCAAATTTTTCATCCAGGGCAAAACTTAATTCGTTTTCATTGCGATTTTCATACAACTCATCAATAATAGTCATGTGATAACGGGACAAACGAAGTTTGTCTTGCTTTCCCTCTCCTACTTTAAAAAGCAAAGAATATTTTTTAAGCCATTCTTCCGGAAGTATTCCCAACGTGGCGTCTCCAAGC
>VERM01000125.1 GCA_018882645.1 Ferruginibacter sp. | reverse complement strand
GATCCAAAGCGGCGTAGTTACCTTCAGCTTTGAGCGCGGATCTTTTCTGAGCGTAATGCGCTGCCAATTTTTCTCTTTTGGCTTGTCTGGCTGTGATTGATTTTTTTGCCATATTTTAATTTTCAGATTTTTTGTTGTTTTTGAATGGCATACCCAACTCTTTCAGCAATTCATATGCTTCATCGTTGGAATTTGCTGTAGTTACAAAAGTGATATCCAATCCGGTAATTTTATTCACCTTGTCGATGTCTATTTCCGGAAAGATGATTTGTTCAGTAACACCCAGGGTATAGTTCCCTCTGCCATCGAAAGATTTTTCGTTAATGCCTTTGAAATCACGGACACGTGGCAGAGATACCGATACCAGTCTGTCTAGGAACTCATACATTTTTACACCGCGTAAGGTTACCCTCGCACCGATGGGCATGTTTTTACGCAGTTTGAAATTGGAGATATCTTTTTTAGACATGGTAGGCACTGCTTTCTGACCTGTGATTTGCGACAGTTCTTCAACAGCGATGTCTATCAGTTTTTTATCTGCGGTAGCACCATTGACACCTCTATTTAAACAAATTTTGGTAAGCCTTGGAGCTTGCATGATAGTTTTGTAACTGAATTTTTTCATTAAAGCAGGTACAACATCTTTGTTGTACTTCACTGCCAATCTTGGAGTATATGTTGTGTTGCTCATTAGTTGATTACCTCCCCTGATTTTTTTGATGTTCTGATTAATTTACCATTTTCTCTGGAACGTTTGATTTTAGCAGGCGCTCCCGCTTTGGCATCCCAAAGCATCACATTGCTGATGGCAATGGGGGCTTCCACTTTAACGATACCGCCTTTTGTATTTTGCGCAGAAGGTTTGGTATGTTTTGTGACAATGTTGACGCCTTCCACCAATACACGTGCTTTATCCAGAATAACTTCCAACACTTTACGGGGCTTTTTCAAATCTTTGTCATCACCTGTGATTACCACAACTGAATCTCCCTTTTTGATGTTGAATTTAGGTTTGAATCTTGTACTCATTTTATTTTACTTTTTGCTGGTTTGACAGCTGATTATCTTTTTTAATTAAGACTACAGTACTTCAGGTGCGAGAGAAATGATTTTCATATACCCTTTATCTCTCAATTCACGGGCTACCGGTCCGAAAATACGCGTACCTCTTGGCTCATCTGCATTGTTGAGCAACACCACTGCGTTGTCATCAAAACGGATGTAGGAGCCGTCCTTACGTCTGAGTTTATTGACTGTACGAACAATTACAGCTTTACTCACCGTTCCTTTTTTAATCCCGCCGGCAGGCATAGCATCCTTAACCGTAACCACAATCTTGTCGCCGATTTTGGCATAATCCTGACCACTGTTACCTAAGACACGGATACATAGCACCTCTTTGGCACCGCTGTTATCTGCTACATTTAATCTGCTCTCTTGCTGTATCATTTTATTTTACTTTTTCTTCGCGATTGGTATCGCTTTCATTTAAAAATATGTATGTTTTTTGTGTATGCGTTATAGTTAACCCCGCATAAAAAACTATTTCACTTTTTCGATGATCTCCACGAGTCTCCAACGCTTAGTCTTACTCAGAGGGCGACTCTCCATAATCTTAACAGTATCGCCGATGCTGCACTCGTTTTTTTCATCGTGTGCATGAAAACTGTTGGTCTTCTTAAGGAACTTTCCGTAAAGTGGGTGCTTGATTTTACGTTCTACCTTTACAGTAATGGTTTTATCCATTTTATTGCTGGATACGATACCGACTTTGGTCTTCCTTAAATTCCTTTCGATTTTAGTTGTTGTTTCCATCATTTATTTTTTTATTGGATTAAGCTCCAATTTGCAATTTTCTTAATTGTGTTTTTAAACGGGCTATATCTCTTCTCAATGCACGGATGCTTTGAGGATTTTCCAAAGGTGTGAGCGCATGAGAAAAACTAAGCTTTTTGATGCGCAACTCATCCTCCTTGATCCGTGAAGTCAATTCGGCTTCATTCAATCCCGAAATGCTTTGTAAGAAATCAACTTTTTTAGACATCGTTTTGTATTTGATAATTTAAAAATTCTGTAACTGATTTTATGAAGCTGAGTAATCCCTGCTCACCACAAATTTTGTCAAAATTGGCAATTTTTGAGCAGCCAGTTCAAATGCTTCTTTGGCCACTTGTTCTGAAACGCCATCCGCTTCAAATAAAATTCTTCCCGGTTGAACGATTGCTGCCCAACCTTCGGGATTCCCTTTACCTTTACCCATTCTCACCTCTGCCGGTTTGGCTGTAATGGGTTTATCAGGGAATATTCTAATCCATACGTTTCCTTCACGCTTCATGTGACGCGTCATTGCCTGACGGGCACTTTCAATTTGACGATTCGTTAACCAAACACTTGCCAAAGCCTTTAAGCCAAATGTTCCGAAAGCCAGCGTGGCGCCTCTTTTAGTGTTGCCCTTCATTCTGCCTTTCTGGGTCTTTCTGTGTTTGGTTCTTTTTGGTTGTAACATCTTTTATTATTTAAAACAGTTTGACAATTCAATACTTTGAAACGGAAGATTATTTTCTTCCTCCGCCACGGCGTTCTCCACCTCTTCCACCGCCTCTTCTGTCATCTCTTCTTTCAAATCCACCCTGAGCTCTTTCACCTGCAGATTCATTTTTTCCACCGGCAATGACGTTTGGATTCAAATCTCTTTTACCCAAAACTTCACCTTTGCAAATCCATACTTTGATACCGATTTTTCCATAAACGGTTAAAGCAAATAAACTTGCGTAATCAATATCCATACGCAATGTATGTAAAGGCGTACGACCTTGTTTGATTTCCTCACTGCGGGCAATCTCTGCACCACCCAAACGACCACCAACTTTTACTTTGATCCCTTCTGCGCCCATACGCAAAGCGGAAGCAATTGACATTTTTATGGCACGTTTATAGTTGATACGATTCTCTATCTGACGAGCGATGGTATCAGCAACAATGGTGGCATCCAGTTCAGGGCGACGAATCTCAAGTATGTTGATCTGCACGTCTTCTTTTCCACAAAGTTTTTTTAACTCCTCCTTGATTCTGTCTACTTCTCCGCCTCCCTTACCGATGATGATACCGGGCTTGGAAGTATGAATGGTAACAATCAGTTTATTCAGCGTACGTTCAATAACAATTTTGGAGATGCCTCCTTTGTTGATACGTGCATTGAGATAATTTCTGATTTTGTGATCTTCAATCAGCTTGTTGGCATAATCTTTTTTATGCGCATACCAGTTGCTGTCCCATCCGCGGATAATTCCTACCCTAGCACCTATCGGATTTGTTTTCTGACCCATATTTGGTTTTTAAAGATTTTGTTTATTTTTATTTAGTCTTTTTTCAGATTTATTTTCTAAGCAGTTGCTGATTTTACAGAATTTTTCCCTTACGCTACTTCTACAACTTCCTCAACTTTTTTTGGTTTTCCTGCTTTAGCAGAAACACTTACAGTGTCTACTATTACAGTTACGTGATTGCTACGCTTGCGAACTCTGTAACCACGACCTTGTGGGGCAGGGCGCATACGCTTAATCACTCTCGCACCATCTACATAAATGGTTTTCACTACCAGCGCTGATTCATCCGCACCTTCATTTTTTTGTTTCCAGTTGCTTATGGCTGACAAAACCAGTTTGCGTAAAGGCACAGCTGGATGTTTTGGATTGTGATCCAAAATGGCCAGAGCCTTTTCCACTTTCATACCGCGAATCAAATCCGCCAGCAGGCGCATCTTGCGGGGTGAAGTAGGATAGTTGTTCAGTTTTGCTATTGCTTCCATTTTAATTTGTTTAACGTTTTAAGGCTTTACGGCTTAATGTTGAATGCTTCAACTTTAAATTCGAAACGCTTATGATATCTTTTTACTTGAATGGCCTCTGAAATTTCTTGTGGGCGCAAACTCTCCGAGCTTGTGACCAACCATAAATTCTGTTACGTATACAGGAATGAATTTGTTCCCATTGTGTACAGCAAAAGTTTGTCCAACGAAATCCGGAGTAATTGTACTTCTGCGACTCCAAGTTTTGATAACTGTTTTTTTGGATTTCCCTTCTACAATGGACACCACTTTTTTCTCCAGTTTAGCATCAACGTAAGGACCTTTTTTTAATGAACGAGCCATATTTGTTTTTTGTGTTTATTTTCCGAATTCACATCGGATATTTTAACAATGTTGGTTTTATTTATTAGGTAATTTTTTACCGTTTCTTCTTTGAATAATAAGTTTATCAGATCCCTTTCCTCTTGTGCGTGTAATTTCACCTTTGGCATATTTACCTTTACGACTACGTGGGTGACCCCCGGATGCTCTACCCTCACCACCTCCCATAGGGTGATCAACTGGGTTCATTGCTACAGCTCTTGTACGAGGGCGGATACCTTTCCAGCGTTTACGTCCTGCTTTACCAAGAGATTCCAGATTATGATCGCTGTTGCTGGTTACTCCTACTGTTGCATAACAGTTAATCAGTACTTTTCTCAACTCGCCGCTGGGCATTTTCAATACAGCATATTTATCTTCCTTGTTGGTGAGCTGTGCAGATGTTCCTGCGCTGCGAACAAGTATACCACCCTGATTAGGTTGCATTTCAATATTGTGAACGTTGGTACCCAGAGGCATGTTTTTCAGCATTAATGCATTCCCCAGCTCAGGTGCCACACTATCTCCGCTGATGATGGACTGACCAATTTGCAAACCCTGAGGAGCAAGTATATAACGCTTCTCTCCGTCGGCATAAGACAATAAAGCAATAAAAGCTGTACGATTGGGATCGTACTCAATTGTTTTTACAGTAGCCGGTATATCTTTCTTATCTCTTTTGAAATCGATCAAGCGATATTTGTTTTTGTTACCACCTCCTCTATAACGCATAGATCTGCGACCTTGAGCGTTTCTGCCCGCAGTTGAGGTTTGTTTCTCTACCAATGATTTCTCAGGTGCGCTGGCAGTGATTTCAGCGTATGCATTGCCAATTCTCCAGCGGGTTCCTGCGGTAATGGGTTTGTATTTTCTAAGTGCCATTTTTAATTTCTTTTATTTGTCAAAACTTTGCGGTGCTGACCACCATTCATTTATGAATTGAATTAGATATTTCCGTACAGATCGATAGTCTCTCCTTCAGCAACAGTAACCAATGCTTTTTTCTTTGCAGGTTTACGGCCGACGATAAAACCGGACTTGGTGTATTTTGCTTTCAATTTGGAAGGCATCACAGCCGTGTTTACCTCTTCCACCTGTACGCCGTAAAATAACTCTATCGCTCTTTTGATTTCAAGCTTGTTTGCTTTTCTGTCAACTACAAACGAATAGCGATTGAGTTTCTCTGATTGCCTGTTGGCTTTCTCAGATAGAATCGGCTTAATGATGACATCAGACAGTTTCATTATGTATAATTTAAAAATTCAACAGTTTAATTTCAATAGTTAAAAGTTATTCCGCCTCCGTCAACAACTTCGCGGCCTTCTCAGTCAACACCAGCACATTTGCAT
>VERM01000463.1 GCA_018882645.1 Ferruginibacter sp. | reverse complement strand
AAAACATGGACATGATTCTTGGAATCACTTCTTCTTCCATCAGTCCTTTCATTTCATGTGGTACACCGGGCATGCTGACAAAAACTTTTCCATCTTTTTCAAACCACATTCCGGGAGCGGTGCCTCTTTTGTTGAGCAGCACTTTACAGGTATCAGGCACTTCAGCCTGTTTGATGTTTCGCTCGTTCATCGGACGTTTGAATACTTTTTCAAAAAGTGTTGTCACATTTTCCAATGCTTCATTATTCACCACCATTTTGCCATTGAAATATTTACAAAGCAGTGGTTTGGTAATATCATCGGCTGTTGGCCCCAATCCGCCCGTGATAAGTATGACAGATGCTTTTGAAGATTCTTCATCCAGCGCTTTCCAGATTTCTTGATAGTCATCTCCCACGGCCACTCTTCTGATGACCTTAATGCCGGATTTGTTAAGCTGCTGTGCCATCCATGCACTGTTGGTATCAATTACCTGTCCAATCAATAATTCATCCCCGATTGTTATTATAGATGCATTTGTCATGAATCAACATTGTTTTTTGGGATTTAAATCTAAACATTTAAAAATGATTTCAGTTGAGATAAAAGAAAAATATTTTTTGCCTGTTGAAAACAGACTAACTTTAGAGAAATAACAACTAAAAATATGAAAGAACAAAATTTTAAAAATCATATCCGAATTGCACCATTCACTTATTATTTGGGTGCGCTAATAGGACTCCTCGCCATGATTTTGGCACTGATTAAAATTATACGCAATTATTTAAATTTTCACGCAGTGGCGATCACGCCTGTGCTGGTAGCACTGATTGGACTAGCGCTAATTTTGATCACATATTATGCCAGAACGTTTGCATTGAAAGCCCAGGACAGAGCCATAAGGGCTGAAGAAAATCTTCGCCATTTTGCATTTACAGGAAAGTTGTTGAGCAAAGAGCTTAAAATCTCTCAAATCATTGCTTTGCGATTTGCTTCAGATGAAGAGCTTGAAGAACTGGCCGGCAGAGCTGCCAAAGAGGGGTTGACAAGTAAACAGATAAAGCAATCTATTATACATTGGCGCGCGGATATGTACAGAATTTAATTCGATAGTTGTTCTGCAAGTTTTACAAAAATGCCAAAACATTTATTGAAGTAATTCATTATTTTCCTGTCATGGAATCTATACTTGTTTTGCCTGGACCTAAAATGAGTAAAGTAATAAATACACCGAGATACAGTACAGCTATTTGCCCCTCTCCAACAAAATCCATTTTATACTCTTTGATCAAATAAATCATTTCAAGAAGAATCAGAGGAATAGTGGCTAGT
>VERM01000462.1 GCA_018882645.1 Ferruginibacter sp. | reverse complement strand
TGTATCGACCCCTTATAAACTGGACAGTTTTTCAAAGATAGTTAAGTAGTTTTTAGTAATTCTAGGGAAACGGATTTAAAATATTGGCTCCATACAAATTCGGGTGTTTTTCCGGAAAGGGAACCATGCCTTCTTTTTTCATTGTACCACTTGTAATACCTGTCAACGACCATTTGAGCATGATAGATGGATTCAAATTCGTAGCGATCAATTACCTCGCGCTGCAGATTAGAGTGTAACGCTTCTATATAAGCATTATCCTCCGGTGTCGCTACGTGAGAGAACTCCTGAAGTATATTTTTTTCTTTCAGGAACTGCCTGACAGCTATCGCTATGAACTGGGATCCATTATCGTTTCTGATAGTCATTCCCTCGCAATTATATTCCAGCAGCAATAAAGACAACATCACCAACACGTCTCCTTTTTTGATATTGAATCGTAACATGTGAATCAATACTTTTCTGGTATAAATATCTATTACGGTCAACAGTAAGGCATTTCTACGAGAGCCATGGATATGAACATATTTGATGTCCATTGATAAATACTGAAGCGGTCTCTCTGTTTTTAAGCTTCTGAATCGAATAAAATCTCTTTTGAATGGCTCAGGTTTAATTTTACCGCCATAGAGTAATTTATTTTCCTTCATCAACCTGTAAACCTTTTTGTGATTGATTATCCAGCCCATATCCTTTAACTCCCCGGTCATGTTACGATAACCATAACAACAAAATTCCTGATTCAGTGTTTTTTCAATATCAATAACAACTGCTTTGTTTTCAAAGATCTCTCCATCCTGAGTTACACAATGTGTACTTGGTTTGATTCCCTTCCTTCCGCCAGAACGTTTGTAATAAAAACTGCTGTGATTTAAATCCGACCACTCAAGCAGCTTCCGAGTAGAAATATTCCTTTCTCGGTATGAACCAATCAGATTCATCGCTTCGCCCAATGGACATCGCTTTTTTTTAAAAGCTCAGTCTTAAATTCAAGCTCCAATGCCTGGTTCCCGATGATTTTTTTTAACCGGGCATTCTCATCCTGTAAAGCTCGAATTTCTGGATCAATCCTTTGATATTGAGGCTTTAAAGATGATACCCCGCCACTATTGAATTGATTTTTCCAGCGAAGAAAAACGCTGTGTGACAAATTGTGCTTACGCAATGTTTGTGTAATACCAATTTGTTCAGATTCATTAATAATTGAGAGCTTTTGCTCTACTGTAAAACTGCGTCTTGATTTTGACATAATCCTAAATTTAAGTGACTAAAATGATTTTTCAAAGTAGTCCAAATATTTAGGGGGCTAATACAA
>VERM01000124.1 GCA_018882645.1 Ferruginibacter sp. | reverse complement strand
GTACAGTGATGTGAGTGGCATTGCAGAAGTGGTGAATGTAAACATCGGAGAAATGTTTACAGGAATGGGACAGATAAAAATAATAAATATGAACAGTATGAAAGTGAACGCATCCGTTGCTGAAAATTATGTTACAAGAGTTCAAAAAGGATCTTCTGTTCTTGTTACCGTGTCAGACATCAACAAGTCATTCAATACTTCCATATCTCTGGTTAGCCAATCTATCGATCCATTAACCCGCGGTTTTATGATTGAGGCCAAATTACCTTCAGATCTCTTTTTGAAACCCAATCAGAATGCGGTCATACAAATACTCGATTATCAGTCTCAAAACGCATTGACTATTCCTGTCAACACCATACAAAGTGATGAAAACAGCAAATATGTGTTCATCATGGAAAACAGAGGGAACGGAAAGTTTGCAGCAAGAAAAAGAATCATAAACATGGGAGAAGTATATGGCGAGTATGCCGAAGTGAAGTCTGGTCTGAAAGCCGGCGATCAGCTCATTACAGAGGGATATCAAAATCTCTATGATGGTCAATTGATAACCACTGAAACCAAATAGTCTTTCTCTACAAAGACTTCCAAAACGACAAAAATTATTGTATGAATATTATCGATGGGTTAAAAGAAAAATTTAAAGAATTCAAGCCAACGAGCTGGGCTGTTGACAACAGAACAGCAGTATATATCATTGCTATATTGATTTCAGCTTTTGGTTTGTATAAATTTAATACGCTTCCGAAAGAGCAGTTTCCCGACATTGTAGTGCCTACCATTAGTGTTACGACTGTATATGTGGGCAATTCTCCAAAAGATATAGAAAACCTGGTTACAAGGCCCATAGAAAAACAGCTGAAAGGAATCAGCGGAGCTAAGGTCAAAAAAATCAACAGCATTTCACAAACTGATTATAGTTTGATCATCATTGAGTTTGATACAGATGTAAAGACCGAAATAGCCAAACAAAAAGTAAAAGATGCTCTCGACAAGGCAAAATCCGACTTGCCCAATAACCTTACATCTCAGCCTAACGTACAGGAATTCGCATTCAGTGAAATGCCTATCATGTTTGTAAACGTCAGCGGTGAATATGATGGTATCAAACTTAAGCAATTCGCTGATAAACTACAGGATAAATTTGAAGAACTGCCAGAAATCACACGCGCAGAAATCGTAGGGGCTCCTGAAAGAGAAATTCAGATCAATGTGGATCCATATAAAATGCAAGCCGCACGCATCAGTTTTATGGATGTGGAAAATGCCATCACCAGAGAAAACAATGATATCACCGGCGGGCTGATTCAAGTGGGCACTATGAAAAGAACACTGAAAGTGAAAAGTCAGTTTAAATCTGTAAAAGATCTCAACCAGATTGTTGTAAGAAGCAGTGCACAGGGTGCCAGCGTTTACCTCAAAGATATTGCTGAACTGAAAGATACCATCAAAGAAAAAGAAAGCTATGCCCGTTTGGATGGGAAAAATGTAGTCACGATAAACATCGTAAAGCGTGCGGGTGAAAATCTCATCAGCGCCGCAGGAAAAGTGAAAGATATTGTTGAAATCATGCAAAAAGCGGAGGAGCTTCCCAAAGACCTGAAAGTTGTTATCACCGGCGACCAAAGCAAGGCAACGGCAACCTCTTTCAATGATCTTGTCAATACAATAATTATTGGTTTTATCCTGGTACTGGTTATTCTTATGTTTTTTATGGGTGTAACCAATGCGTTTTTTGTGGCATTGAGTGTACCCCTGAGTATTTTTGTTGCATTTTTATTTTTGCCCCTTGCCGATTCAGTCGTTGGCACTCCGGTAACACTCAACTTTATCGTGCTGTTCGCACTTCTATTTGGCCTGGGCATCATCGTGGATGACGCCATTGTTGTTATTGAAAACACACACAGGATTTACAATAACGGAAAAATAAAAATTCTTAGAAGCGCAAAAGAAGCAGCCGGCGAAGTTTTTATACCGGTATTGGCAGGAACGGCAACAACCCTTGCTCCTTTTTTCCCCTTACTGTTTTGGAAAGGAATCATTGGGAAGTTCATGATTTATCTACCAGCCATGCTGATTCTGACATTGGCAGCCTCCCTGATCGTTGCATTTATTTTCAATCCGGTGTTTGCCGTAAGTTTCATGAAGCCGGAAGGCAAGGAATATGAAGACGCCAAGAAAAATATTTTCAGAAAATGGTGGTTCTGGTCATGTATTATCACCGCCGTTATTCTTCATCTGCTTGGATCTCACGGCTTTGCAAATTTCCTGCTTTTCATGATGATCCTGGCCGTAGTTAACAGATATGTTTTCCGTGACATCATCCACGGTTTTCAAACCAAACTGCTGCCAAGCTTGATGAACAGGTATGAAAAATTGTTGCGTTGGATTTTGAAAGGAACCCGTCCCGCATGGACATTGGTTGGACTTTTTCTATTATTCCCTGTTTCTATTTTTTTATTAATGG
Source organism: Ferruginibacter sp. (assembly GCA_018882645.1). Classification (GTDB taxonomy): domain Bacteria; phylum Bacteroidota; class Bacteroidia; order Chitinophagales; family Chitinophagaceae; genus Ferruginibacter. Next base: position 3,091 of record VERM01000124.1, on the reverse strand, counting down.
CAAGAGGAAATAAAGCCACATTCTTTCCCAATGGAGATCCAAAATTCATTTATGTCTATCTTAAAATGCCCGCAGGAACCGACATTAAAAAAACAGACAGCGTTACTAAGGTTCTTGAAAGCAGAGTGTATGAAGTATTGAAAGATCAAAAACCCGGAGCAGAGGGAAGTGTTGTTGAGAGTGTAATTGCTAATGTGGCCAACAGTGCAAATAATCCCAGAGACAATAACAGAAGCATTCAGCCCAATCTGGGAAGAATACAGGTTTCTTTTGTAGAGTTTGAAAAAAGACATGGCAAATCCACCAAACCTTATTTGGATGCCATTCGTGCAAAAATGGTTGGCATTCCCGGTGCCAGTATAGAAGTATCACAAGAAGATTCCGGACCGCCTACCGACCCTCCGGTAAACATAGAGGTTACAGGCGATCAATATGAAGATATTGCTGTAGTTGCCAATAAATTAATGGCTTATTTGGATACCAATCAGGTTTATGGTATTGAAAATTTAAAATTGAATGTGGATCTTAACAGTCCCGAAATAACCATTAAAGTTGACCGTGAAAAAGCAATGATGGAAGGCCTGAGTTCAGGTCAAATCGGCATGGAAATACGAACGGCATTATTCGGTAAAGAAATCAGTAAACTTAAGGAAGGAGAAGATGAATTTAAAATTCAGTTGCGATATAATGAAAATGCACGAAGCAATGTAGTAGACCTGATGAACACAAGAATAACCTTCATGGATATGAATACGATGCGGATCAAATCCATTCCAATCAGTGCAGTTGCCTCTATCGATTACACAAATACTTCCGGTGCTGTACTGAGAAAAAATGTAAAAAGAACCATACAATTGCAATCGAATGTGCTTGATCCCACGATGACCGGTAAAGTGAACAAGGAATTGGGAATGAAAATTGCTGATTTCAAATTCAAAACAAGAATACCTTCAGATATTGATATCAAACAAAGTGGTCAAGGAGAGCAAGAAGCCGAAACAAACAGCTTTCTGGGTATGGCTCTAACGATAGCACTTGGTCTGATATTCTTAATATTGGTTTTACAGTTTAACTCATTAAGCAAACCATTTATTGTTCTTACCGAAATATTCTTCTCAATCATTGGAGTGTTATTGGGCTATGCCATAACCGGTCAAACCATAGCCAGCATTATGTTGGGCGTGGGTATCATCGGACTAGCGGGCATTGTCATTAAAAATGGTATTCTTCTGATTGAATTTACAGACGAACTTCGTGGAAGAGGACTAAAAACAAGAGAAGCCACCATTCAGGCGGGAAAAGTAAGAATCATTCCGGTAATGCTCACTGCAGTAGCAACTATATTGGGTTTGTTACCTCTTGCGGTGGGATTCAATATCGACTTTGTCTCTTTATTCCAACATCTGAATCCTCATATCTTCTTTGGAGGAGACAGTGTTGTTTTTTGGGGCCCATTAAGCTGGACAATTATCTATGGCTTGATTTTCGCATTCTTTCTTACCCTGATCATGGTGCCCAGTATGTACATCATTTCAGAAAGACTGAGAAGACCCATGGAAAAATTCTATGGAACGAAATTTGTTGCGCTGCTTGGTTTTACTGGACCATTGTTCTTTGTTCTTGTTGGCCTGATGTATCTGGCAAGAAGAATGCAAGGCAAAAAAGTATGGAACGGCACTTATAAAATAAAGCCCGGGGCTTAACGAAAAATCAAGTTAACCCATTATTTTTTCAGGAAAATTGTTTGGAAAAAGCATGTACTGAAATTTTATCAATCGGAAATTCAATAGTGAAATAGCTCCCCCTTCCTGTAACTGTTTTTATATTGCAATCGCCGCCAAATAAATCAACCTTCTTGATGATATTACTGATGCCATATCCCTTTTTAATTTTTTTATAATCAAAACCGATCCCATTATCTTTAAACTCCAAAACCAGAAATTGGTTTTCGGTTTTGAGGTGTGCCTTTATAGTAGATGCCTTTGAATGTTTCACCGTATTTATTGTAAGCTCTTCAATGATACGATATATACATCTCTGTACACTTATGTGAATCATATCAAAATCAACAGTTTTACAGCAGAAAACAAATAATGACTTTTCGATTCGACTGTGACGATTAAACAATTCTATGATGGCATCTTTGAGTCCAATGTTTCGCAGAACATGTGGCATCAGTTCATTAGAAATATTTCGGACTTCATTTAAAGCCTCCGTGATTTTTTTATGAATATTGATATATACCGTTTGGTTATGTTTGTCTTCTATGGTTGCCTTTTGTAAATGCAGACTCGCTAAAGTAAGTGTTTTGCTCACCTTGTTATTCAACTGATTGCTAAAAAACTCCCTTTGCCTTTCCTGAATATTTACATTTTCAATTAAAAAATCATTTTTCAACTGAAGGGAATGGGATTCCGCTTCTCTTTGATTGTTTTTTACAGCGGTCACATCACAACAAATACCCACAGAACCAATAATTTTTCCCTGATCATCAATCAACGGATATGCGTTTATGATGACATCAATCGTTCCGGCATTAAAATTTTTTATTTTTGACTCATGGACAATATTCCGGCCTTCTTTGAGGGCTTCCAGATGAATTCTAGCCTGTTTTTTATCAATATCAGATTGTAAAAAGAAATTAAAAAGATTTACCCCCATAATATCATTTAGCGAAAATCCGGTCATCCTCTCAAAAGATGAATTAAACCATTGTATTTCGGCTTTTAGATTTATTTCAACAGCGCCCCAGCATAAATTTTTTAATGATTCTCTGTGCATGAACTAACATTTTAATTGTAGTATTTTTTGGTGACCACAACCAAATGCAACCAACACACATATTGCTATGGGGGGGGGGGTATTTTGCGGTTTGCAAAATGAATAAAGTAGTTGTTTTGGGTAGTAGTCGGATTCATACTATCAATATTTACTTAGCTGATTTTCTAAAGGAATTATTGATAAGCAATTAAACTACTTTCGCCTGAAGGCGAAAGATTTGGTCTAGCCTAAAGGCAACTAAAGTTATTCTGAAACGGTAAAGTCTTCGTCTTTTTCGTTCTCATCTTGATTCTTTATATACTCCATTATT